>NZ_JBFUBK010000013.1:0-81523 GCF_056405815.1 Pseudomonas sp. P1_F1_2
GCCCGCTCCCACAGGGATTGTGCTGTTCAATCCCTGTGGGAAAGGCCTCTCACTACTGGGTGTTCAGGCGATCAGAACCACTGCTTGAAGCGGCGGATGTAGATCGTTTTCATGACCTGCGCGAAGACGCAGTAGCTGAGCAAGGTGCCCACCAGCCAAGGGAAGTACGCCCATGGCAACGGCTGCAAACCGACCAGCGTGCCCAGTGGCGAAAACGGAATGTAGATGCCCAGCACCATCACCAGTCCGGTCATCAGGATCACCGGCAATGCGGCCGTGCTCTGGAAGAACGGAATCTTCTGCGTGCGCAACATGTGCACCACCAGCGTCTGGGACAGCAGCCCTTCGATGAACCAGCCGGACTGGAACAGGCCCTGCATCTCCACGCTATTGGCGGCGAACACGTACCACATCAGCGCAAACGTGGTGATGTCGAACACCGACGAGGTCGGTCCGATCCACAGCATGAAACGGCCGATGTTCTTCGCGTCCCACTTGCGTGGTTTGCTCAGGAACTCCTTGTCCATCTTGTCCCACGGCAGCGCCAACTGAGAGATGTCGTACATGAGGTTTTGCAGCAGCAGATGAATCGACAGCATCGGCAAGAACGGAATGAACGCACTGGCCACCAGTACCGAGAACACGTTGCCGAAGTTGGAACTGGCGGTCATGTTAAGGTACTTCATGATGTTGCCGAAGGTTTCGCGGCCTTTGAGCACGCCTTCTTCGAGCACCATCAGGCTCTTTTCCAACAGAATGATGTCGGCCGATTCCTTGGCGATGTCAGTGCCGCTGTCCACCGAAATACCGACATCGGCATCACGCAGGGCAGGGGCATCGTTGATGCCGTCGCCGAGGAAGCCCACGGTGTGACCGTTCGATTGCAGCGCCTTGAGCACCCGCGACTTTTGCAGCGGCGTCAACTTGGCAAACACCGTGCGTTCTTCGACGCGCAACTTGAGGGTGGTGTCGTCCATGGTCTCGATGTCGTGACCGAGCAGCGGTGTGCCAGGCTCCAGACCGACTTCGCGGCAGATCTTGCACGTCACCACGGCGTTGTCGCCGGTCAGCACCTTGACGGTCACGCCCATGTCCCGCAGTGCCGCAATCGCCGGACCAGCGGTTTCCTTCGGTGGATCGAGGAAGGTCAGGAAGCCGCGAATCACCAGGCCATGTTCGTCCTGAGTGGTGTACTGGTTTTTGCTCTGCGCCTTGGGAATCTCGCGGGTGGCGACCAGCAATACGCGGAAACCGTCCTCGTTGTATTCGTTGGCCAGGCTCAACAGGTCTTTGCGACGTTGTTCGTCGAGTGCGACCACCGCGCCGTTTTCATGCAGGTGGCTGGAAATGCTCAGCATCTCCTCGACCGCACCCTTGCACACCATCAAATGATCGTCGTGGCTGTCCTTGACGACGATCGACAGGCGCCGGCGGACGAAGTCGAACGGCAACTCATCGACCTTGCTGTAGGCGAATGGCACACGGAACTTCGGGTTGCCGTTGGCGAACTGCACCACCGCCTGGTCCATCAGGTTTTTCAGACCGCTCTGGTGATGGCTGTTGAGCCACGCCAGTTCCAGGATCGCATCGTCGCGCCGGCCGTGGCTGTCGACGTGGTGCTCAAGGATGATCTTGTCCTGGGTCAGGGTGCCGGTCTTGTCCGTGCACAGCACGTCCATTGAACCGAGGTTCTGGATCGCGTTGAGGCGCTTGACCACCACCTTGCGCTTGGCCATGGCCATGGCGCCTTTGGCCAGGTTGGCGCTGACAATCATCGGCAGCATTTCCGGGGTCAGGCCGACCGCGACGGCCAATGCAAACAGCAACGCGTCGCTCCAGTCGCCCTTGGAAAAACCGTTGAGCAGGAACACGATCGGCACCATCACCAGCATGAAGCGGATCAGCAGCCAGCTGACGCTGCTCACCCCTCGGTCGAACGCCGTTTGTACCCGTGAACCGACAATGGCTTTGGCCAGCGAGCCGAAATAGGTGCGCGAACCGGTCGCGACCACCACGGCTTTGGCGGTGCCGCTGACCACGTTAGTGCCCATGAAGCAGATGTTCGGCAGGTCCAGCAGGTTCGACTGATCGGCAGCGTTGCCGGTCGCGCATTTCTGCGCGACGTTGCCCAGCGTGTCGTATTTCTCCACCGGCAAGGCTTCACCGGTGAGCACGGCCTGGCTGATGAACAGGTCGCGTGATTCGATCAGGCGGATGTCCGCCGGGATCATGTCACCGGCGCTGAGTTGCACAATGTCGCCGGCCACCAACTCGCGCATCGGCACTTCGCGCAGCGTCGCACGGCTGCCGCGTTGCCCGCGCCGCAGCACAGTCGCGGTGGTGCGTACCATGGCTTTCAGGGTTTCGGCGGATTTAGCGGAGCGGTATTCCTGCCAGAAGCGCAACAGGCTGCTCAAGGTGACCATGGTCATGATGATAATGACCTTGGTCAGGTCGGCTTCGTCGCTTTCACCCTGGCTGATTGGCAGCCAGTAGTCGGTGAAAAAACTGATGCCGGCCAGGGTCAGCAATACATAGATGAAGGGATTGTTCAGGGCTTTGAGCAGTTGGACGAGGGCGTGGGGCGGCTTGTCGTGGGCCACTTCGTTGTAGCCCCCGCGTGCCAGCCGCCCTTCGGCTTCCAACTCGGTCAGGCCGTCAGTGGTTGCGTTGAGGTTGGCGAGGGTTACGGCCAGGCCGTTCTGGGCTTCTCGTGCAGCGCGCATCGACAGCTTTGCGTTGTCGTTGCTGGCACCTTGGGTGCGGGTCTTCGGAGTTTTTACTGTGGTCATTGCGTGTGCTCCTGCCGCTGTCTTGCGGCACGACACACAGCCAACTCGCCGAACTAGAGGCGAGCGAACGTATGTCGAGCCGCAAACAAGCGATCGATGTCAGAAGTGTTGTTTTTTTGTTTTAACGTTCGCTGGCTATCAATAGGGAAGTGATAGGCAGCGAACCGTCTACTGGCTTCGTCCATAACTAACTCCGATTAACTAAAGTTTTAAAAGGCAATAAGAAGCTGCCGGTTTTCATCATAAGAAAACCGTTAGAAGAAGGACTTTAAAGTGCCTTCAAATCAATGGGCGGAGCGGGCCCCGAGGCTCGGATTCAGCCGGGGGGAGCGGCGCACGTAGCGCCGACTCGGTGGTTCCTGGTTGTCGTCCAGGCTCCAGCGCTGCACGAGCCGACCGGTCATCGGGCAGACGCGCCAGTTGGCACGCGGGTGTGCCTTGGCTTGGGAAGAAGGTGCGCAATAGGGCGCAATGGCGCGGTTTGCGGTGGTGCGCTCACGGCAGGGCTTGACCCGCATGGTCAAAGCAAAGGCGCGTACGCCGGGCATTACAGTGGTGTTGAAGTTCATAACATGCCTCTGGACCGGACTGACGCCGGTGAGGCAAGTTACGGTGGAGCATCAAGCTCTAGCGCAGCTCACCCGACCGAAAAGTCGAGCCCCGTCATTTTCTGGGTTGTGTGCCAGATTCTGCAGTTTTGCAGTAACCCGACAGCGACTAGATACTGTGTCCATTGGATTCTTTTGTGAGTTGAAAAAAGGCCTTCGTCGAAGGCCCGGGCAATTTACTCAGGGACGTTGGATACGTCAACCTTAAATGCCCGATTAATAGTGCATTGAGTGGAAATAGCGACAAACTTAATTAGTGGTTCAGCTAAATGACAGTGAGTTGTCTTTATCTAACTGCTTACACAATTGTGTAGCAGCTGCCGAGCCTGCGAGGCTGCGTCCGGCTGCGCAGCAGTCGTAAATCCTGCACGTGCGATTTGTCTGATGGAACCCAGTGTGTGAGTTGGCGACCACTGCGCCCGAGCGCGGACCGGCCGACGCAGGCTTCGCCAGTTGCTACAGAAGTCGTGTGGCGCAGGCGCCGGTTATCAGCGTTTGTGATGCGGCCCGCCATCAGGGCTATGCTTTGCAGTGCGCCCATCACCATGGGAGACCTCTGATGATCAACGTACGCACGGCCCGCATGCTTGCCGATTACAAAAACTGGGCCGACCAGCGCCTCTTTGACAGCCTGGCGGCATTGCCGGCGGGCGAGGTCAGCAAAGAGCGAGTGTCGGTATTCAAAAACATGATCGGCACCCTGAACCACATCTACGTCGTGGACTGCATCTGGCAGGCTCACCTCGAAGGCCGAGGCCACGGTTTCAAAACCTCACACGATCTGTTGCATGCCGACCTTGCCGAGCTGCGCAGGGCGCAACGGGAGATCGATCACTGGTACTGCGATTGGAGCGAACGCCAGACCGACGCATCGCTGGATAAACCCTTCGAATTTACGTTTGTATCGGGCGAAAGCGGCACCATGAGCGCCGGCGCGATGCTGATGCACGTGGTCAACCACGCCAGCTATCACCGTGGCTGGGTGATCCAGATGTACTTCGAGATACCGGCCATGCCGCCGGTCACGGACTTGCCGGTGTACCTGCGCGAGGCCCAGCCAACCGCTTTCAAGTCGCTGCATACCCCGGCAGTGGAGCCGACATGTGCTGTGCAATTTTCGAGCGCAACCAGCGTTCTGCCGGATCGTTATCGTTGACGCCGTTCCAGACCATGGACAGCTCGGACAGCACGATGTCGAACGGCGGGTCATCGGCCCGCAACTGGCTGCTGCCTTCGATCAATGCACACGCGGCATAATCCGGCACCGAGGCGAGCATATCGGTGCCGGCCAGCAACGAGCGCAAACCGGCGAATTGCGGCACCGCCAGCACGACCCGCCGTGAACGTCCGATACGCGCCAGGTCGTTGTCGATGGCCCCACTCAAATCCCCGGAAAACGACACCAATGCATGGGGGCGCTCGCAGAATTCATCCAGCGTCAGCGGGCCCGGGCGGTCATCGCCGCGCAGGATCTTCACGCTCAGGTCGCGCAACTTTTTGCGCTTGGCGTTGGCCGGCAACTCCGTGGTGTAACTGATCCCGACAGAAATCTCGCCGCTGGCGAGCATCGACGACATCAGCAGAAAATTCACGCGTCGCACCACCACCACAACGTTCTGCGCCTCTTCGCGAATTTGCTTGAGCAGCGGCGGAAACAGACCGAACTCAGCGTCGTCGGATAAGCCGATGCGGAACACATCACGGCTGGTGGACGGGTCGAAATCCTTGGCGCGGCTGACCGCGCCGGAAATGGTGTCCATTGCCGGCTGTAACTCCTTGAGAATCGCCAGCGCCCGTGGGGTGGGTTCCAGGGAACGGCCGATGCGCACCAGCAACGGGTCGTCGAACAGATCGCGCAACTTGGCCAGCGAGGCGCTGACGGCGGGTTGGCCGAGGAACAGTTTCTCCGCGGCGCGGGTCAGGTTTTTCTCGAACATCAGCGTTTCGAAAATCACCAACAGGTTCATGTCCACGCGGCGCAAGTCGTTGCGGTTCATGGAGAGGCTCGCAGGGATTTGAGGGTTTGTTCAGTAAAGCATCAAACCTGGAAGAGCCATTAAACAGCGATGTTTAACACACATCTCCAGACACTCTGCGAGGCTACACATCCTTGCGCCGTTACCTACGACTGCGCCAGAATCCGCCGGCTTGTGCGCCTTGGGCCGGGACTTTACTGTTTGCGGGTCGCTGCCAATTCAGCGACCGGATTTGACCGTCCGATTCGATCAAGGCGTATCAGTGTCCAAGAAAAGTGTCAGGCTTTTTGCGGTGGCTGTGCGCGGGACACCTTCGGGTGTGCCGGATTCCTTGATTTCCGGTCGGTCAACCCGCGTACAGCTGCCACCTTATCGTTTGACCGCGAACGGTGGCGGCTCCGCCAATCAAGGAGTTTCACTGTGTTCAAGATCACACCCAACCCACCCGAAACCRTCACCGACGACGTTTCCCCCTACGAATCCACCGATTCCAAAAAACTCAATACCGCCGCCGACCGCGCCCTCGATTACTACCTCAAACCCGTCATCCCCAAAGACACGCCACGCAAACCCAGCACGATCTACTTCGTCGGCCCCGACACCGATAACGAAACGTTGCTGGTGAACGCCTGCGAGACGTTGGCGTCCGCGAGCGTCATGTTGAGCGATTTCGCGGGGCAGTTAAGCGGCCCGCAGCGTCACACCCTGTTGGGCATTCAACACTCCGTCATGCTGGGTGAACTGGCGGTGAACTGGATGCTGGATAACGTCGACCCGCAAAACGCTTAACGCACAGATCGTTCCCACGCTCTGCGTGGGAATGCAGCCCGGGACGCTCCGCGTCCCATTTTAAAGCTGGAACGCGGAGCGCCCCTTTAGGCATTCCCACGCAGAGCGTGGGAACGATCCTCTCGCCTTAAGCCGCCCTTGGCTCTTGCGAACTGACCCTTGATCTGACCGATGCCCAACCCGACGGCTTCCTGCTGGCGGGTCGCTACACTCTTCTGGGCCATGATCGTGCCTTCAATGTCTTATGGACGTCGCGTTGGCACAGAACGTCGAGATCGTGGTCGGTGGTCCTTACAGTTCGGGCATTTTGGCCGGTGGTGCGCGAGGCCAAACGGGTGGCCGACCGCGCGCCATTGCCAATCACAGGAGTTTGAGCATGAAAATTGATCTGACTGGAAAACTCGCGATTGTCAGCGGCAGCACCGCCGGCATTGGCCTGGGCATCAGCAAGGCACTGGCCGAGTCCGGCGCCACGGTGGTAGTGATCGGCCGCGAGACGGCCAAGGTCGAGCAGGCGCTGGCGAGCATTCGTCAGAGTGTGCCAGGGGCTCAGTTGCGTGGCCTCACCGCCGACCTGGGCACCGCCGAAGGCGCCGAGGTGTTGTTCGCTGCCGAACCGCGCGCGGACATCCTGGTGAACAATCTCGGGATCTTCAACGACGTCGATTTCTTCGACACGCCAGACAGCGAGTGGACGCGGTTTTATGAGGTCAACGTGATCTCTGGCGTGCGCCTGTCCCGGCATTACGTGCCAGACATGGTCAAGCAGGGTTGGGGCCGGGTGATTTTCCTGTCCTCGGAATCCGGCATCGCGATCCCCGCCGACATGCTCAATTATGGCGTGACCAAAAGCGCCAACCTGGCAGTGTCTCATGGCCTGGCCAAACGGCTGGCCGGCACTGGCGTCACGGTCAATGCGATCCTGCCCGGCCCGACGTTGACCGATGGCCTGGAACAGATGCTCAAGGACGCCACCGCCGCCTCCGGCCGCAGCGTTCGCGAAGAAGCCGATGCGTTTGTGCGCAAGGCCCGGCCGACCTCAATCATCCAGCGCGTGGCAGATGTCGAGGAAGTCGCCAACCTGGTGGCCTACATCGCTTCGCCACTGTCCTCGGCAACCACCGGCGCGGCGCTGCGGGTCGACGGAGGTGTCGTCGATAGCCTGGCGATTTGAAAACCAGTGATTGAGAGAGCATTTCCACGAAGTATTTGGCGACGATCAACGTTGAAGCGCAGGGGCAGGGGGCGCGGGTGACGTGGTCGGCTTGGTTTGAGCCGGTGGGGGGAGTGAGGAAGAAGTCGTGGCGTTGTTTACCGGGATTAATCAGGGTGGACTGGACGCTTTGCGGGCCAACTATTCCGCTTAGAAGTACGACTTAACCTTGTAGCAGCTGCCGAGCCTGCGAGGCTGCGTTCGGCTGCGAAGCAGTCGTGGAATCAGATGACGCGGTGTTTCAGATAGACCGCGTGTGCAGGGTTTACGACTGCTTCGCAGCCGGACGCAGCCTCGCAGGCTCGGCAGCTGCTACAAGCGGACGCAGCCTCGCAGGCTCGACAGCTGCTACAAGCGAACGCAGGCTCGGCAGCTGCTACAGAGCTGCTACAACGGTTGTGTCAGTGCAGAGCTTTTGCAATCGAGCGCCAACCGCGCGCCACCGAGTTCGCTGTTACCCACTGCAAGCGCAAAGCCATGCAGGCTGGCAATCGCCGCGACGATCGACAACCCCAACCCAAACCCGCTTTTCTGATTTCCGCCTTCAGCACGATAGAAGCGCTGGAACACCGCCTCCCGCTCGGCCTCGGGAATCCCTGGCCCTGAATCGAGCACTTCGATTCGCGTAAACCCGCCCTCGCTGACCCCACGCAAAATCACCTCGCCACCCGGAGGTGTGAATTTGATCGAGTTGCTCAACAGGTTCGCCACGGCTTCGAACAACAGTGCGCGATCGCCAGTCAGTGCGGGCAATGTCGCCGGCAATTGCAGTGTGAACACCAGTTCGCCTTCTTCCGCCAGTGGCAGGTAAAAGTCGTGCAGCTCTTGCAGCAACGGCACGGGATCGAGTTGCACGAACCCCGACCGACGCTGGCGATCCTCCAGCTCGGAGATCCGCAGCAACCCACGAAAACGCGCCATCAGGGTGTCGGCTTCACCGAGTACGGAATCCAGTTGCACGGCCAGCGTCGAGCCGTCTTCAGCCTGCTGTTGAATCCGGTACAACTGGGCCCGCAGGCGTGTCAGCGGGGTGCGCAGGTCGTGGGCGATGTTGTCGCAAACACCCTTGACCTCGTGCATCAAGCGCTCGATGCGTTCGAGCATGGCGTTGACGATGGCAGCGAGCATGTCCAATTCGTCACGACGATTGGACAATGGCAGGCGCCGGGTCAAATCGCCGGCAACGATGGCTTCGGCGCTGGCCTGGATCGCGCGGATACGCCGCAGCGGTCGGCGGCGCAACACCTGCCAACCGACGATGCCCGGAAGAATGGTCAGCGTGACACCCCAGAACAACGCGTGAAGGATGATCCGGGTCACAGCGAACAACGAACCGTTGTCGCGCACCAGAATCAGCCAGCGACCGTCACGCGTCTGGGTCGCCACGGCGTCGCAACTGTCGGCGGGCAGGGTCGGGTCGTCGGACTCTGCGCAGTCGCTGAGCATGTGGATCTTGCCGTCCAGCGGCAAGTCTTCGGGGATATGGTGCAGCGCACCACTGAGGTAGCGATGCTGGTGGTCGAACAGGCCATAGGCGTCGATGCCACGTATGTCGAAGGTCATGCTGACGGCGAGGGCGTCCACCAGCTGTTCGCCCTGAAAGCGTGAAAACAGATGCTGACGTTGCATCAGCGAGTGTTTGGCCAGATTGTCCAGGTAAGCGGACACCTCGTAATACATGACACCCATGAGGATCGCGCTCCAGATCACGAACAGCGAGCTGTAGAGCGCCAGCAAACGGCTGCTGGAGGAACGCCAGCCTTTAGACGGGTTCGGCAATGACATAACCCGAGCCTCGCACGGTCCGAATCAGTGGGACCTGGCCTTGCGGGTCGATTTTCTTGCGCAGACGGCCGATGTGCACGTCGATCAGGTTGGTGCCGGGGTCGAAGTGGTAGCCCCAGACTTCTTCGAAAATCATCATGCGCGACAGGATCTGCCCGGTGTTGCGCATCAGGAATTCGAGCAACTTGTACTCGGTCGGTAGCAGTGTCAGCAGCAGGCCGGCGCGGCTGGCTTCGTGGCTGATCAGGTTGAGTTCCAGGTCGGCCACTCGCAAGGTGGTGGCCTGGGCGGTCACGGTGTTCTGACGGCGCAGCAGCACTTCGACCCGGGCGGCCATTTCATCGGTGGCGAACGGTTTGGTCAGGTAATCGTCACCGCCGGCGCGCAAACCACGCACGCGCTCATCGACGTCGGAGAGGGCGCTGATCATCAGGATTGGCGTGGCCACGCCCATGGTCCGCAACGTGGTGACAATCGCCAGGCCATCGAGCTCCGGCAGCATGCGGTCGAGGGTGATCAAGTCGTAATCGCCACTGACGGCACGCTCCAGGCCTTCACGACCGTTGTCGACCCAATCGACATCGAGGCCGTGGCTGCTCAGTTCGGCGACAATTTCCCGGGCGGTCACGGCGTCGTCTTCGATGGTCAAGATGCGGGTCATAAGGCTGGCCTGATAATCGGTTCAATACGGAGTGGGGAACATTTTGCCCAGAATTACGCGTGACTTAATAAATTAACTTTCATGTTGCACCAGGGGCCACTGCGGAACATTGATATCATACGGCCACAACTTAAACAGGAAGCTGCGTTGTGCACTCGTTGATTCGCCGTAGTGGGATGCTGATTGTATTGCTGTTGTGCCTCACCAGCCTGTCTGCCTGGGCGGGCAATACACCTTGTTCGGGAAAGAAAGGCGGTATTGCCCGCTGCGATGGCGATCTGTTTTTGTGCAATGACGGCTCCATCAGCGGTTCTAAGAAAAGCTGCTCGGCGATGTATGGCGGCCAAAGCCAGGCCCGTCCGCAAACGCTGATCCAGAGCGACGATGGCTGCGCCTGCGGCACTGGTTCGTTCTGCACCGGGCCCAGAGGCGGGGTGTATTGCCTGACGCCTAGCGGTAATAAAAGCTACAAGCGCAAGTAACTCATCTGCAGTGCATAAAACCCGTCGGGATGACGTGTTCCTTGCAAAATGCATGGAAAAGGGAAGTTCAATCTTTATAGATTATTGAAATACAAAGATTTATTTAATTGTCGCGACTGGCACGGTGACTGCAATTACTCATTCGAAGAGTTGTAACACCATCTTTCCTGCCTGGAGCGATACAACAATGAATAGATCCTCTGAAGGTTTCTATCCCATCGCAGAAGAAACAAGCACGCTGTCGGGGGTGTCCTGGGGCGCGATTTTCGCCGGGGCCGCGGCAGCCGCGGCGTTGTCGTTGATCCTTTTGCTGCTCGGTGTCGGCCTGGGTTTTTCCGCGGTATCGCCGTGGGCCAATGAAGGCGTGAGCGCCAAGAGCCTGGGCATATCAACCATCGTGTGGCTGGCGGCGACGCAAATCGTCGCTTCCGGGCTCGGTGGCTACATTGCCGGTCGCCTGCGGATCAAGTGGGCGAACCTGCACGGTGACGAGGTGTATTTCCGTGATACCGCCCATGGCTTTCTCGCCTGGTGCGTGGCGACGCTGGTGACGGCGACCCTGGTGGTCGGCTCGGTCAGCAGCATCGTCAGTGGCGGTGTGCAAGCCGGGGCGAGCGTGGTCGGCGGGGCGGCCAGTGCGGCCACTCAAGCGGCGAGCACTGCGGCCGGTAATACCGACAGCGATCAGTACGGTTACTTCGTCGACAGCCTGTTTCGTGACGATCGCCCGGCCGCCGTCAGCGATGACGCCGTGCGTGGCACGGTCACGCGCATCTTCATGCGCAGCCTGAGTAACAACGGCTTGACCGCCGAAGATCGGACTTACCTGGCGCAACTTGTTGCACAGCGGACCAACCTGACTCAGGCAGACGCTGAACGCCGTGTCGATGACGTCTACGCCCGTACGCAAAAAGCCGTTGCCGACGCCAAACTGGCCGCACAGCAAGCCGCCGACACGGCCGCGAAAGTCGCCGCCTGGACCTCGTTGTGGATGTTCATCGCACTGCTGATCGGCGCTTTTTTCGCCAGCCTCGCCGCGACCTTCGGCGGTCGCCGCCGGGACGCTGTGGTGTACGTCGAAACCGACGCCTACCTCACCACCGCTTCGCTGCAACCTGTTCGTTAACCCAGGAGAATCATCATGCGCTCATTACTGCTGTTCTTCCTCGGCGTGCCCATCCCGATCATCATCCTGATCGCCTTGTTCATGCATTGATCCCTTGAGGCACATGCCTCTGCCGCTTCTGCCTCTGGTGGAAGCGGCGTTTTGCTTTGTGGCCTCCAATAAAGCGAAGATGCCCGCCACGGTTCTTGAATTGGGTTGTCTTTGAAAGGGGAGTAGTGAGTTGGACAAAAAGGAAATCAAGCGGCAACTGGCGGCAATGCTCGAAGCCGGGCGCTCCAAAACCGAAACGTTCAAGGCGTTTTCCGGTGGGGCGGTCAAGGACCGGGTACTGGCTTACTGGATTGGCGCCCGAGCGGATCCGGCGCTACGGGAAAAACACGCACTCAAGGTCAATATTTTGCTCGCACTGATGTGCGTTCAAACCTTGCTAGGTGCCGTCAGCGGATTTTACCTGGGCTCGACGATCGGCCCTGGTGCCGTGGTGTTTTTTACTCTGTTTGCGGTGCTGGTGCCGCTGGCGTTTGCCTGGGGGTTCTACAAGAACTCGGCACGGGCCTACACCCTTTACTTGATTCTGACCGTCAGCCAGATCTCGCGGATGTTCAAGGGATATGAGGAAGACCCGGTGATGACCGTGGCCGGTTTTGTGATCACGTTGGGCATCGTGTGTTTTGTCGCTTGGGTAAAAGTGCTGCTGTTCCCGGACCTGGGCTTCGTCGGCTCGAAAAGGGTCAAGGGCGAGTACGTATTTTCCAACTGATTCTTGGGAGGCGCCTGGCATTGCACCGCGTCATCGTTCATCGCGGGCAAGCCATGCTCCCACAGGGGCACACTGTCACACTGTGGAAGCATGGCTTGCTCGCGATGGCGTCATCACAGTCGCCACACCGCTTAAACCTTGCTCGCCTCCTGCTCCTCCAACTGATCCGACTCAAACAGTTTCGCCAACTCTGCCCGCGCTTCCTGCGCCGTCTGCAACACCTTCGCTGCATCGTCATAAACCGCATGCTGTGCTTCCAGCACCTGTTCGTCGTGATGCTGGAAGCGCTTGATCCGCGCATCGGCCTGGGCCTGGGTCAGACCCAGGCCAACCAACGTGCGCCGGCTCATCTCAAGGCTCGAATAGTAGGTTTCGCGGATGGCCTCGGCGCCAAGGTCCACCAACCGGTGCACATGCTGACGGTTACGTGCACGGGCGATGATTTTGATGTGCGGATACAGCCGGTGCACGACCTCGGCGGTCTTGATATTGGTGTCTGGGTCATCGGTGGCGATGATGAAATATTCCGCCTGCTCGACCTTGGCCGCGCTGAGGATTTCCGGGCGCATCGGGTCACCATAGAACACCGGCACGCCGCCGAAACTGCGGGACAGTTCGATGGTTTCAACCGAGGTATCGAGCGCCACGAACTTGATGTTCTGCGCCCGCAGAATCCGCGCGACGATCTGCCCCATCCGGCCCATGCCGGCAATCACCACGCGCGGCGTATCGGTGTCGATGTGGCGGAATTTCTCGGGCACCACGACCGGTTGCACCTTCGGCGAATACAGACGTGCGCACAGCAGCAACAACAGCGGCGTCACCGCCATGGACAAGGTGATCGTCAGCACCAGCAAGTCGTACAGGTGCGGTTCGAACAAGCCCTGGTCGCGGCCGATCTTGAACACCACAAACGCGAACTCACCGCCGGCCGCCAGCACGATGCCCAAGCGGATCGCACTGACCTTGCCCAGCCCACCAGCCAATCGCCCGACCACAAACAGCAGCGGCAATTTGATTGCGATCAGCAGCAGGGTCAGCCCGAGTACTGCAATCGGTGCGTTGAGCAACAGGCTCAGGTTGGCGCCCATGCCGACGCTCATAAAGAACAGCCCCAGCAACAGGCCTTTGAACGGCTCGATCTGCGCTTCCAGTTCATGACGGTACTCGGAGTCAGCCAGCAGCAGCCCGGCGAGGAACGCACCGAGCGCCATGGACACGCCGACCAGGTCCATCAACCACGCCGTGCCGATCACCACCAACAGCGCGGTCGCGGTGGACACTTCCGGCAGACTGGTTTTGGCGACCACGCGAAACACCGGTCGCAGCAGGTAACGTCCACCGATCACTACCACGGCAATGCTGCCTAGCACGCGTAAGCCGTGATTCAGGTCTTGCGCAGCAGTGGAAGTGTGATCACCGCCGGCCAGCAACGGCACCATAGCAATCAGCGGGATCGCGGCGATGTCCTGAAACAGCAGAATCGCAAACGCCAGGCGACCGTGAGGGCTGGTCAGTTCCTTGCGCTCGGCGAGGCTTTGCAGGCCAAAGGCTGTCGACGACAAGGCCAGGCCCAGACCGAGCACGATGGCGCTGTTCAGCGGTTGGCCGAACACGAACAAGGCGACTACGCCGATGACCGAACCGGTCAGCAGCACCTGTGCCAGGCCCACGCCAAACACCGATTTGCGCATCACCCACAAGCGCCGCGGCGACAGCTCAAGGCCAATGATGAACAGCAGCAACACCACGCCCAGTTCAGAGATATGACTGACGCTTTGCGGGTTGCCAATCAGCCCCAGCACCGACGGCCCGATGAGGACGCCGGCAAACAGATAACCCAACACGGCACCCAACTGCATGCGTTTGGCCAGGGGAACGACGAGCACCGCCGCGAACAGAAACACGACAGCGGCTTGTAAAAGGTTGCCTTCATGGGGCATGACTGACTCCAACAACGGTACGGCGGGGGGGCAAGGATAAAGGCTGAGGCGAGAGGCGTCAGCTATGAACATAAACGGGGTTAGCGTCTACACCGTTGAAGCGCGCTGATGTTGAAGGTGCGGTTACATTTTGCATCAATTAGTGACATTCATAGGATAAGCTGATCAATCTGTTTGTTCACGAGTACACACCGATGGCCATCAATTTTGACCTGAACGATCTCCAGGCTTTTCGCGCGGTGGTTGAGCAGGGCAGTTTTCGCAAGGCCGCCGATACGGTGCGTATCTCCCAGCCAGCACTGAGTCGTCGGATCGAAAAACTTGAAGATGCCCTGGGTGTGAGACTGTTCGAGCGCACCACGCGCAAGGTCAGCCTGACCCAGGCGGGACGCGGTTTCATGCCCAGTGTCGAGCGGTTACTGGATGACCTGGACGTGGCGTTGCTGGGCATCAGCGAAGTGGCCTCGACCCGGCTCGGCCATGTCACGGTTGCCTGCGTGCCGTCGGCGGCTTACTACTTCATGCCGCGGGTAATCGCCCATTACCACCGGCAATTCCCACGGATCAAAGTCAAAGTGCTGGATTCCAGCGCGCACGAGGTGCTGAGTGCAGTGGTCAACGGTGAGGCGGATTTCGGCCTGAGTTTCATGGGCACGCTGGAGGCCGAAGTCGAGTTCGAACCGCTGGTGAAGGAGGGCTACGTGGTGGCTTGTCGGCGCGATCACCCGCTGGCCGGGCGCAGCAGCGTGACCTGGGACGAGTTCTATCAGCAGGATTACATCTCGCTGGACAAAACCTCGGGCAACCGCTTCTTGCTGGATCAGGCACTGACCGGCATCGTGCCGCAGCGGCCGAGCATCTGCGAAACGCGGCATGTGACGACAATGATTGGCCTGGTGGAAGCGGGATTGGGTATCGCGGCGGTGCCGTTGATGGCGATGCCAGCGGCAGATCATCCGATCCTGACCCGGGTGCCATTGATCGAACCGCAAGTGATGCGCAGCGTCGGTCTGATCAAGCGCCGGGGTCGTACATTGACCCCGGCAGCATTGGAACTGGAGCGGCTGGTGGTGGAAATGAAAGTGCAGTCACCTGCGATCAGCGGCTGACCGAATCCAGCCCTGTAGACTTTACATCCGACTGAGCGGCTGAGGAGGCCAGGTACTCAAGCAAGGCCTTGGCTTGCGCAGGGTGTTGCGCACCCACCGCAATACCGGCGGCGAATCGGGTCACCGACTGCACTGACTCCGGAATCTTCGCCACAAAACTCACCCCCGGCACTGGCAGCAATTCGCTGACCTGCTGAAAACCCAATTGATAGTCGCCACTGGCAACGACCGAACCCACCGGGATTTTCGGGATCATCTTCGACTTGGGTTTGAGCTGGTCTTCGATGCCCAGTCGCTTGAACAGTTGATCTTCGATGTACACGCCGCTGGCACTGTCGGAATAAGCAACCGAGCGGGCATCGAGCAGGGTCTTTTTCAGACCGTCGACGGAGCTGATGTCTGGCTTGGGAGCACCTTCGCGTACCACCAGCCCAATTCGCGAGTCCGCCAGTTCAACCCGAGAAGCCGGGTCGACTTTGCCCTGTTTGATCAGTTCATCCAGGGCGTAACCGACCATTATCACCACGTCGGCTTTCTCACCTCTGGCCAGACGATTCGGGATCGCTTCCGGGGCTTTGCCCATGGAAGGGCCGAGAGCGGTGTCCAGGGTATTACCGGTAGACTCGGCGAATTTCGGGCCGAGGATTTTGTACGCAGCAGTGAAACCACCGGAGGTCATCACGCGGATATCTTCGGCCTGCGCGATATTACTCAGGCCAAGGCTGGCAGCCAGCGTCAGGGTTGCAAATTTCAATAGTTTGTTCATGTCCATGTTCTCGAAAAGGGCAGGATCAAGACGCCGCCGGTTGCAGGCGACCGGTCGAACGGCGATACAGATACAGCGTTGCGCCCAAGGCGCAGAGTGCGGCGAAACTCATCCAGTAACCCGGCGCGGCCTTGTCGCCGGTGTACTGAATCAGAAACGTCGACATCGCCGGCGTGAAACCACCAAACACTGCTGTTGCCAGGCTGTAAGCCAGAGAGAAGCCGGCAACTCGAACCTCACTCGGCATGATTTCGGTGAGCGCGGGGATCATTGCGCCGTTGTACAAGCCGTAAATGAACGACAGCCATAACAGCACCAGCAACATGTGCATGAAGCTCGGTGCGTTCACCAGATAGGTCAGCGCCGGATACGCGGTGGCAAGGGTCAGCAGAGCCATGGCAATCAATACCGGACGCCGGCCTATACGGTCGGACAACGCGCCCCCGATCGGCAGCCAGATGAAATTCGAGACACCCACCAGCAAGGTCACCAACAATGCATCGGATGTGCTGAGGTGCAGCACGGTTTTGCCAAAGGTCGGTGCATAGACCGTGATCAGGTAGAACGCAGTGGTGGTCAGCGCGACCATCATCATCCCGGCGAACACGATGACCCAGTTCTGTGCCAGGGTACGGAACACATCAGCCATGCTTGGCCGGTGTTTGCGCGCAGCGAATTCCTCGGTTTCTTCCAGGTTGCGCCGAAGGAAAAAAATGAACGGCACGATCATGCAGCCGACGAAAAACGGAATCCGCCAGCCCCAGTCGGCGATCATCGCGGGCGCCATCCATTGGTTGAGCCCATAGCCCAGCGCCGCCGCAACGATGATTGCTACCTGCTGGCTGCCAGACTGCCAACTGGTGAAAAAGCCCTTGTTGCCGGGGGTGGCGATCTCGGAGAGGTACACCGACACACCACCCATTTCCGCTCCGGCCGAGAAGCCTTGAAGCAATCGGCCAATCAGCACGATGGCAGGTGCGAATAACCCGATGGTTTCGTAGCCGGGCACCAACACAATCAGAATCGTGCCGCTCGCCATGATCGACAGTGTGACAATCAACCCTTTGCGCCGGCCCACGTCATCGATGTACGCACCCAGTACGACGGCTCCCAGTGGGCGCATCAGAAAGCCTGCACCAAACACGGCGAAGGTCATCATCAAGGACGCGAACTCGCTGCTGGCGGGGAAGAACACCGCAGCGATCTGTGTGGCGTAAAAGCCGAAAAGGAAGAAGTCGAACTGTTCGAGGAAGTTGCCCGAGGTGACCCGGAAAATCGCACTGGCGCGGGAGCGCCCGGTCGGGATTGATGTTGTCATTGACGTGTACTCCACCGCTTTTATGACGTGCCCGCCTGGACGCGGAGCACGGTTCTTATTGGGGCGGATAGTGGAGCAGGAAGATCGATATGATAAGTGCATTGTTGGCATGCATTGATGCGCCAAACGGATCAATGCACTTGCGGGCGGTGCCGCTACAGATGGGCCTCGATGTGAGTAAACGCTTGCGCCACGTAGCCTTCTTTCTCACCCACGGGCGCGAAATAGTGCAGTACCTCGTGCGCCGTTTCAGTGCCCTTCAAACGTGCCAGCAACCACGCGACAAGGTACTGCGCCGACAAACAACCCCCCGCCGTGGCGACATTGCCATTGGCATAAAACGCCTGATTGACCACATTGACCCCGGCCGCCTGCACCCACGGTTTGCTGATGGAATCGGTGCACGCGGGGGCGTCGCCAAGCAGCCCGAGTTTTGCCAACAGAAAAGTGCCAGAACACTGCGCAGCCAGTAGCTGGCGGCTTGGGTCGAAGCGCAGTTGGTCCATGATCGTCGAATCCTCGGCCACTTCCCGGGTCTTCCTGCCACTRCCGACCAGCACCGCATCCGCCTGACAGGCCTCGGCCAGATCAATGTGCGCGTCGATGGTCAAACCATTCATCGACGTGACCCGCGATGTCGGCGAGGCAATGCTCACGTGCCAGTCCTTGTCGCCCAGCAGCGAAACCCGGCTGAGCATGCCGTAAGCAATCAGGGAGTCGAGTTCGTTGAAACCGTCGAAAGTCAGAATGGCGATGTGCATGGCGGTTGATCCCGGGTGTTTTTACGCAGCCTACGCCGACCCGGGGCGCAACTCCCGGTACAGTGCGGGACAGAATCATCGAAACAGTCAGAGACGAGCCTGCACGGCGCTTTCGCCGCCCAACCGATATTGATTATTGCCACTGCGCTTGGCTTCATACATCGCCAGGTCCGCAATATGAATCAACCGGTCCATGCTCTGTGCATGGTCCGGAAACACCGCGACGCCCAGGCTGGTGCCGATGTGACGCTGATCGTTGCCGATGGTGATCGGTGGTGACAGTTCGACGAAGATTTTCTGAGAGATAGTGCGGGCTTCTTCCTGCAGGCAGATGTTTTTGGACAAGCCTTGAAGGATGACCACGAACTCGTCACCGCCAATGCGGGCGACGGTGTCGGTTGAGCGCAAGATCGTCTTCAAACGTGTGGCGGTGGTGATCAGGACGCGGTCGCCGGCGGCATGACCGTAGTGGTCGTTGATCGCCTTGAAACCATTGAGGTCGACAAACACCAGCGCAATCCGGGTGGCGCTGATGCGTGCTTGTTCCAGCGCTTCGGACAAGCGTTCTTCGAGCACCAGGCGATTGGGCAGGCCAGTCAATGGGTCGTAGTGAGCCAGGTGTTGCAGGTAACTGGCGGAGGCTTTTTCCTCGGTGATGTCGCGCACTACACCCATCATTTTGATGGTGGCGTCGTGGTCGTTCTTGACCACATTGCCGGTTTCTCGCAGCCAGTGAATGCTGCCGTCGGGCCAGACCACGCGGTATTCTTCGTCATGGTTTTCGCCGGTTTCCAGGCAGCGCAACTCCCCGGCACGCACGCTGGCCCGGTCCTCCGGGTGTACGCAGGAACAAAACAGGGCGTAGGAGGGCGTCACTTCGCCGATCTTGAAGCCGAACATGCCGTAGATCGCATCCGACCAGTAAAGTTTTTCGGTGTCGACGTCCCAGTCCCAGGTGCCAATGCGGGCGAAATATTGGCTGCGCTTGAAGCGTTCGACATCGCCATCCTGGCGCACCGAAGGGCCCTGGGACAGGCTGGCGATCAGCGTCCGGCATTCGGCCAATTGCTTTTTCAGCGAACGTTCCCGATGGATCATCGCGATGAGCAGGGCAAGCAGGACTGAGCCGATGGCTGCGCTGGTCCAGAGCGGATTCATTCAGGGATCGCCATCATTGGGGTGTTAAACCGAGGAGGATTAGGTGTTTATGTTAGTTCACCCTGTCACCGGGTTACAGTCGCTTTCTTTGCAGCCAGCGCTAGACTTGATTGGCACGCCCTCAGCTTCGTGATCATCCACCTGCTGGAGATCATCAGCATGTCTCAGGTCAGTACTTCGCGGTCGAGGCGAAGCAGAAGGAAGACAAGAAAGTCGTGGAAATGTTGTCTCACCGAGATTAAGGCGCCTGAGTAGTTGCCAGCCGGGTGATTTTCTGGGAAAACCACGCCCCTCGAATTCCGCCAACAGATGAAACATCGTCATGAATGAAGAACTGCAAATCATCGACCTCCAGCCAGGCGACGGCAAAGCCGCTGTCAAAGGCGCGCTGATCACCACCCAATACCGTGGCTGGCTGGAAGACGGCACTGAATTCGACTCTTCCTACAGCCGTGGCAAACCTTTCCAGTGCGTGATCGGCACGGGTCGGGTTATCAAGGGCTGGGACCAAGGGATCATGGGCATGCAGGTGGGCGGCAAGCGCAAGCTGTTGGTGCCGGCGCATCTAGGCTATGGCGAGCGTTCGATGGGGGCGATCACGCCGAATTCGAATTTGGTTTTCGAGATTGAACTGCTGGAAGTGCTGACGCGGGATGATTGATTTGTTGGGTGTGGGCTGAAATGGCGAACCCCGCCATCTCTGTTAGAAGAAATGGTGGGGTTTTTATGTGTTGGGAGGGTGATTTCTGGTTTTGATTTAGCGAGTCAGGTGAACATTTCAATATCGTCGAGCGTGTCAGCAACTGTGGCTTCAAGTGCAGGGAATTTTCCTTTTACGGAATCAAGGGCGGGCATCACGGCTTGCATTTCAAGCTCACCGAATCTGCGGGCTACATGGCCGAGTGCGGTGATTGCTGCCGCAGCCACCGACTGAGTGCCACTCTCGAGATGTTTCAGGCAAATGGTCTGAGCCCAGGCACTGTCTTGCTCATTTAATCCGATGGAAATCAGCGCGGTGACAATGTTCCTTTCTAAGCCGCTATCAACGAGACTGACTGCTTCGTCATGGCTAATCGACGGATCGTGGTAGATAAGACTCACTGTTTAGCTCCCAGGATGTTTCCCTTGGTGTCGGCTTTTTTTGCCTTGATCAATACATTTTTCATATCTTGATGGAGTTTATTCCATGCTCTGACATGTCCGTGGTAATCGTCCCCTCCCGTATGATCAAAGACGACAAACTCGTTCGTTTTGGGATCAATACCAATCCTGCGTTCCGATGTAGGTTTTACCTGTACTGAATTATCCAAAGCATCCTGGCCATTCTCGGGACCCTTACTTTTAACTGGTGTATCCGTCTTTCCATGGTATCTGGCAGCATCGAATCGCAGGGAAAAGACAATGTAAAGAGGCTTGATGCCGGAATCAGCCGGAAAAACAAGGATGAAGTCCTTGTACTCAGGCGGGTAGATCGGGTTAACAATGATGCTGTCAGCCGCTGGTGTAGGCGGATAAATCCAGATTTGCGGAGCTTGTGGAGCTCCTTCTAGCGGCGGTATTCCCGAAGTGCTCGACGGATCTACGGCTGGTGTCCATATCAGCGTTACCCCGTTACCAAAGTCAGCCACTTGCTGAGAGCCTTGAGCTACGAACTGCACGACAGGAATCATTTCCCAGTCGCTGCGCTTTTGAGTGTTGTATCCGTATGCCTTCAAGGTGCCGTTGGCCTGTTGTTCTATATGCAGGCGAACTCGGGTGCGACCTTCTTTGAGTGATTTGAGCTGTTCTTCCGAATACAGAGAACTGTCCCCGAGCGTCGATGGCCAGAGCAACGCAACGACTCCCGCCAAAGCGCCAGCAACAACACCAGCCGTCACTACCCCCGCACCGCTTGCAGCCGCCCCGGAGCCAGCAGCTCCTACACCACCCAAAATCAGTGTTCCGAATGAGCGAGGTAATGCGCTACCACTGATTTTTTTTAGAGGTATGTTTCTTGCTTCATCCCTTTCGCTGCCATCTAAAAGCGAGAACTTTCCGTAGTCCGCCAATTTCTCGACCGGGACAAACCCGGTTGGATTGTCGTGGTTGATTACGCCGTCGGGGAGGTTGCAACTTTTGGCGAATACGCAACCCTTGGAGCTGGGCTGGTCATGTTGCTGAGGTTGCCTTATGAAACGGTTTTCATATGCCTGTTGTCGGGCCAACATGTCTTCATATGTTTTTTGCCTCGCGTCGCGTTCTGCCAGTTCGGAGGCGGTCATGTAGCGGCTGGTGTTGTGGTGCCCGTCGCCTGACGGTGGGTTTTGAACCCTGGGTATGTCTGTTTTGCGGGCCATGAGCGTCCTTGTTTCATTTTTTGAAAGCGATGCGGACGCTATATCAAAGGGTATTTGAAAGATGTAGGACGGGTCTGAAGCTCCGGCTGTTGTTACAAATGGCGCTCTTCGCTGTAGATCAGTACCAACCTACATATGCAAAACTTGCGACCAAGGGATCATGGGCATGCAGGTGGGCGGCAAGCGCAAACTGCTGGTGCCGGCGCATCTGGCCTATGGCGAACGGACGATGGGCAAGATCACGCCGAACTCGAATTTGATTTTCGAGATTGAGCTGCTGGAAGTGCTGACGCGGGATGATTGAGGCGGGGGGGCGGAACGCCTCACCGTCCTGTTGCGCAGCCACCTTCAAACCTGCGAATAATGCACTTCAGGAAACCCTACCCCCGCAACCCTATGAACAGATCCAGTTCAGTCGGTAGCTGCTCATTGAGCGCAATTGCGATTTGTTGGACTTGTCCGGCGGTTAGAAAACAGTCCCCGTCCTCGCTTTGATCAAGGTTTTTCCAGCCCAGTACTCCCAGTATCGTGACTTCAGACTCACGCGGAACGGTCAGTTCGTACTTCAGGAAGTCACCCTCCTGATCACCTTTTAGAAACCCACTGATCCAAAAATAATACTGGGACCCCTGGGTTGTTTTCGGAGGGCGATGCCAGTTGCAGGCAGGGAGTCCGTCGCCCGACGGTGGATTTTGAATCGTTGGTTTCTCTGTTTCGCGAGCCATAAGCGTCCTTGTTTCATCCTTTAAAAGCGATGCGGACGCTATCTCAATGAGCTTTTGATAGCTGTAGGACTGATCTGAAATTTTGGTCGTTATTTCAGATGGAGGCTTCCTACTGTGTGTCCTTGAGTGATGCTGCCACTCACCCCTGAAACGCCTCCCTATACGCATACAACCCCGGCGCACCACCCGTCATCACAAACAGCACATTGTCCCCACGCTGGAAGCGCCCGTCCCGGAGATCGGCCACTAGCCCGGCAAACGCTTTGCCGGAATACACCGGGTCGAGCAACAGGCCTTCTGCGCGAGCCATCAAGTGCACCGCCTCGCGCATGGCCGGCGTCGGGAGGCCGTAGCCATCGCCCAACTGACTGCCGTCGATGACAATATCTGAAGCCTGAACAGTGGCGCTGCTGCCCAGCAATGCCAGTATTTCCTGAGTCAGTTGCAGGGTTCGGGCCGCCGAAGTTTCTCTGTCTGATAAAACCGAGTAGGACTTCACCAGCGAGGCACTTCGATCCAGTAGCTCAAACCCGGCCGCGAGCCCGGCGTGGGTGCCGGCGCTGCCGTTCGGCACCACGACCTGGTTGAAGGCCAGGCCGAGTTCGGTTTGCTGTTGCGCGATCTCCGCCGCGCAGCGCGCATAGCCAAGGCTGCCCAGTGGTGTCGAACCACCCGTAGGAATCACCAGCACCTTGCGTCCGGAACCCCGAAGGTGTTCGGCACGATTCTCGGCTTCGGCGAGTGAATTGCTGCCGCCGGCAAGCACGCGGAGGGTGGCGCCGAATAATTGGTCGAGCAGGATGTTGCCGTTAAGTTCGTAGTCCACTTCTGTTTTGGGCACTGAACGGGTGAGGATCAGTTCGCAGGCGATGCCGAGGCGGGCGCATGCCGCGGCGGTCAGGCGCGCATGATTGGATTGAAGGCCGCCGATGGTGAAGACCGTGTCGACCCCTGCTGCCAGCGCTGCACCGAGATGAAATTCGAGTTTGCGCAGCTTGTTGCCGCCACCGCCAATCAGCATGTGGTCATCGCGTTTGACGAACAGGCCGATGCCTCGGGCCTTCAAACCCAACTGCTGTTCAATGCGTTCAGCGCGCTGGATTGGCGTCGGGCCTTGCAAAAGGTCGGTCCGGGCAAAAGAACTCAGAGACGTGTCCAGTAGGGTTTGCATCAATGGCGCCTCGCGGGTTTTGTTGCGGTGACTCTAGGGAGAAAGCCACTCTCGATAAACGCATCGCAGGTAATTACTCCTTTAACCTGATGTAATTAATGCAAGGTAAGGTCAGAGGATTTTTCTGATCGATTTGGATAGGCTATGGCGCGTCGTATCACCAACGCAATGGCATGGGAGGGCGCGTGTCGCCAATCAACGAATACGCGGCTGTTCAGTTGCTGGACGAGGCTTATCGGCACTGGACCGGCCAGGGGCTGCCGGCCCCTGAATCACTGACCGGGCCGGAACGCTTGCATTGGTTGCACGAGCACGCGCCTTACAGCCTGTTAGCCCATGGCACTGAAGGCGATCCCCGTTTCTTCTACGCCAATGAACAGACGCTGGCCTGTTTCAAATACGATCGCGAGCAGTTCCTTGGCATGCCGTCACGGTTCAGCGCTTCGCCGTTGGACCGAGCCATGCGCCAGTCACTGCTGGAACAGGTCA
This sequence comes from Pseudomonas sp. P1_F1_2, assembly GCF_056405815.1. NCBI lineage: Bacteria > Pseudomonadati > Pseudomonadota > Gammaproteobacteria > Pseudomonadales > Pseudomonadaceae > Pseudomonas > Pseudomonas sp. P1_F1_2. The sequence goes on from NZ_JBFUBK010000013.1 coordinate 23,969, forward strand.
CGGCGAACGGAATTGCTCATGGCTATAGCGGCTGGCGGGTGGACAGGGACGGCCATGCCTTCATGATTTACGAAGGCAAGGTCTGGACCCTGATCGATCAGCACGGCGAGCATCGGGGGCAGGCGGCATTGTTCTGGCCGGATGCAGAGTGTGTCGGGTCGTTAATGGATTGACAGGTCTCATGGCGCGTCACGAAACACCGGAACCCGGCCATTCAGCGAAGGCCGATACGCCCAGGCAAACTGCTCCAGCGCAGGTCGATGCGCCAGAATCTCCCGCAGCGTCGCACTGGCAATCCCCAACGCCAATACGTGCCCCGGACAATGATGCCTTCCGGCGCCGAAGGTAAAACTGCGACGCTGCGGGCGATCCACCAGAAAGACGTCCGCACGATCATTGAGCTGCGGATCGCGATTGGCCGACGCCAACAGCAGAAGAATCACATCGCCCGAATCAAGGCTTACCCCCTCGATTTCACACGGCGCGGCGACAAACCGGCGAGTGTTCTGTACCGACGGGTCAAAACGCTGGGTTTCGGCAATCACATCTTCTGCGCGTGCCTCCAGTAGCAATGGATGTCGAATCACTGCCAATAGCGCATTACCGATCAGTCCTGCAGTGGCATCAAACGTCTGGGAAAACAATCCGATCAGATTGGCAAACAGCGTTTCGGGGTCACCCGTAAAGCGCCCGCGAATCCCGGCGAGCAGCGGGCTCTTGTTATCCGCATCGTCGAGAAGCTCAATCAAGTAACCCCGTAAATGTTCGGCGGCAGCCTGTGCGGCATTGAGTTGCGCCTGATCGCTGAGCGGTGACAGGCACGCAACAAACTCCGCCGTCAGCTCGCTGATCGCCCGACCCTGAGCCGGCGTGAATCCCAGCAACGCCGCCACTACGCACACCGGCCCGCGAAACATGGCGTTGTATAACCCATCGGCGTGCGGCGTGATCAACCGCACGGCCACTAGCGAATTGACTTCATCCACATCAATCAGCGCTAACCCAGGCTCAATCGCCGACCTCGGACAGCGCTGCCGTTCGCCTTCATTCATGCGCATCAATTGCCCGAATACCCTGCCGGCCATGCCCCCGGCAATCGCCTTGGGCACGGGTTCAGCGGCTGGCCGGACATGGCAATCGGGATGCGCCAGCACCGCGGCAACAGCCTGAGCAGTGCTAGCCACCCACATATTCAGTCCTTGGTGAAAAACCAACCCGCCTTGTGCGCGCAATTGCGCGTAATAGGGATAAGGGTCGACGTGAGTCGCAGCGATGATCGGGTCCATGGGTCGCAGCCTCGTTCGTGGAGGGGAAAGTGTTGCTACTATCTCCAGTCCGAGCAGCCCTTGATTCGTCCGGGAGCGAAATATGAACGTAGAACAACACGACATCGGCGTCTCTCAGGTCGCGGCAGCCATCGCAGAGCCGGCCCGGACGAAAATCCTCTGTTCCCTGATGGATGGCCATGCACGTACCAGCACCGAGCTGGCGGCGATTGCCGAAGTCAGCGCCTCTACCGCCAGCGCGCACTTGGCCAAACTCAAGGAGCTGGCGCTGGTGCGGCTGCACGTGCAGGGCCGCCATCGCTATTACAGCCTGGCGGACAAGCGTGTGGCCCAGGCACTGGAAGCATTGATGGTGATTGGCCAGAACACTGCGCCGACGTTCAACTCGCGCACGCCGGATCGGCTGCAATTTGCCCGCACCTGTTACGACCACATGGCGGGGACGTTGGCGGTGTTGCTGCATGACCGGATGCTGGAGAAAGGCTGGTTGCTGGAAACCGATGAGCAGGCCTATCGGCTGAGCGACAGTGGCGAGGTGCTGTTCGAAGGATTGGGGATCGAGGTCAAGGACCTGAACACCTTGCGTCGTCGTTTCGCTTGCCCATGCCTGGATTGGAGCATGCGCCGGCCGCATCTGGGCGGCTCATTGGGTGCAGCGTTGCTGCAAACCGCGATCCAGCGCAAATGGGTGACGCAGGATCTGGACAGCCGGGCGTTGACGTTGACAGCGGTGGGGCGCAAGGCACTGAGTACGCGGTTTGACCTGATGTTACCGCCCTCAAGCGGATCGCCCGCTCCTGTTTATGAAACATCTCATGAGGTTGCTGTAAGACACTGATATATAAAAATATTAATAAGGTGCAGATGAAAAAAAGCCCGGTCATCCAATGGATGGCCGGGCTTTTTTACTCAAGCGTACTGCAACGTCAGATCAAACCTTGACGATCCAGCCCGCCGGCGCTTCGATGTCGCCAGTCTGCACACCGGTCAGCTCTTTGTAGAGCTTCTGGGTGACCGGGCCGACTTCGGTTTCACTGTGGAACACGTGCAGGTGATCGTTGTAGCTGATGCCGCCGATCGGGGTGATCACGGCAGCAGTACCGCAAGCGCCGGCTTCTTTGAAGTCCGAGAGCTTGTCGATGAACACGTCGCCTTCGATCACTTCCAGGCCCAGACGCGATTTGGCCAGCTCGATCAACGACAGGCGGGTGATGCCTGGCAGTACCGACGGCGAGTTCGGGGTGACGAACTTGTTGTCGTGGGTGATCCCGAAGAAGTTGGCCGAACCGACTTCCTCGATTTTGGTGTGGGTCATCGGGTCCAGGTAGATGCAGTCGGCGTAGTGCGCTTTCTTGGCCTGGGAGCCTGGCATCAGGCTGGCGGCGTAGTTGCCACCGACCTTGGCCGCGCCGGTGCCTTGTGGGGCTGCACGGTCGAAGCTGGAGATCAGGAAGTTGTGCGGGGTCAGGCCGCCCTTGAAGTAGGCACCAACCGGAATGGCGAAGATCGAGAAGATGAACTCGGGCGCGGTACGCACGCCGATGTTGTCACCCACGCCGATCACGAACGGACGCAGGTACAGCGCGCCGCCGGTGCCGTAAGGCGGGATGAAACGTTCGTTGGCGCGGACCACTGCCTTGCACGCTTCGATGAACTGCTCGGTTTCCACGAACGGCATCAGCAGACGTGCACAGCTGCGCTGCATGCGCAGGGCATTCTGGTCCGGGCGGAACAGGTTGATCGAACCGTCCTTGCAACGATAGGCCTTCATGCCTTCGAAGCATTGCTGGCCATAGTGAAGGGCGGTGGAGCCTTCGCTGATGTGCAGCACGTTGTCTTCGGTCAGGGTGCCTTTGTCCCACTCGCCATTGCGCCAGTACGACAAGAAACGCTTGTCTGTCTTGATGTAGTCAAAACCCAGCTTGTCCCAATTAATGCTTTCGTTACCCATGACACCCTCTATCACTGAACAACCGTCGAAACGGTTCAAGGCTTCTGACGTTTTTTGGATGGGGACAACAATACTTCATTCCGGACCCATTTCGCAGCCTGCAATTCGATCTCTGCGACCATCGATACGTCCCGGTGTAGCAGCTGTCGAGCCCCGCGAGGCAGCGTCCGGCGACGAAGTCGTCGTAATCCGGCTGGCTCGGTGTGCCTGACAGCACTGGGTCGCAGGTCTTGCGACGACTTCGTCGCCGGCCGCTGCCTCGCGGGGCTCGTCAGCTGCTACAAGGTATTGCGTACGGTTTTACAGGTGCAGCGCGTGGCCAAGGGCTCGCAACGCTGCTTCCTGCACGGCCTCGCCCAAGGTCGGATGCGCGTGGATGGTGCCGCCGATGTCTTCCAGGCGCGCGCCCATTTCCAGGCTCTGGGCGAAGGCCGTGGACAGCTCGGAAACCCCGACGCCCACCGCTTGCCAGCCGACAATCACATGATTGTCCCGACGAGCGACCACCCGCACGAAGCCGCTTTTCGATTCCAGCGTCATCGCCCGGCCATTGGCCGCGAACGGGAAGCTCGAAACGATGCAGTCCAGACCCGCCGCCTTGACCTCGTCCGGGGTCTGGCCGACCACCACCAGTTCCGGGTCGGTAAAGCACACGGCGGCAATGGCGGTAGGGTTGAACTCGCGGGTTTTACCGCTGATCAGTTCAGCCACCATCTCGCCCTGAGCCATGGCCCGGTGCGCGAGCATTGGTTCGCCGCTCAGGTCACCGATGGCGTACACGTTGCGCATGCTGGTCTGGCAGCGGTTGTCGATCTTGATCGCCGAGCCGTTCATGTCCAGGTTCAGCGCTTCGAGGTTCCAGCCCTGGGTGTTCGGTTTGCGACCCACGGCGACCAGCACCTGATCGGTTTCCAGGTTCAGGGTGTCGCCGTTTGGATCAAGAACTTTAAGAGAATTGTTCGAAGAATCAAAGCCTTGAACGCTATGCTTCAAGTAAAGCTTCACGCCGAGTTTTTTCAGTTCGTCGTGTACCGGCTGAGTCAGTTCAGCGTCGTAAGCCGGCAGGATCCGCTCCTGTGCCTCGACTACGCAGACGTCGGCGCCGAGCTTGCGATAGGCAATCCCCAGTTCCAGACCGATGTAGCCGCCACCGACCACGGTCAGTCGCTTGGGCACGGACGTCGGCGCCAGGGCTTCGGTGGAGGAGATGATCGGACCGCCAATCGGCAGCATCGGCAGGTTCACGCTTTTCGAACCGGTGGCCAGCACCAGGTGCTCGCACTGAATGCGCGTGTCGCCAACCTCGACGGTTTTACCATCGATCACCTTGGCCCAGCCTTGAATGACCTGGACCTTGTTCTTTTTCAGCAGCGCCGCGACGCCAGTGGTCAGGCGATCAACGATGCCGTCCTTCCACTCGACGCTCTTGCTGATGTCGAGGGTTGGTGCCGAAACGTTGATGCCCAAGGCTGAATGCTGGCTGTGGTGTTGCGTCTGGTGAAACTGCTCAGCGACGTGGATCAGCGCTTTCGACGGGATGCAGCCGATATTCAGGCATGTACCGCCCAGCGATTCACCTTCCACCAGAATGGTCGGGATGCCCAACTGACCGGCTCGGATCGCGGTCACATAACCGCCGGGGCCGCCGCCGATGATCAGCAGTGTGGTGTTCAGAGATTGCATGCCTTACTCCACAAACAGGGTAGCGGGTTGTTCGAGCAAGCCGCGAACGGCCTGGATGAATTGCGCCGCGTCCATGCCGTCGACCACACGGTGATCGAAGGAACTGGAGAGGTTCATCATCTTGCGGATCACGATCTGGCCTTTGACGACCATTGGGCGCTCGACGATTTTGTTGACGCCGACAATCGCCACTTCCGGCAGGTTCAACACCGGGGTGCTGACAATGCCGCCCAACGCACCGAGGCTGGTCAGGGTGATGCTCGAACCGGACAGTTCATCACGGCTGGCCTTGCCATTGCGTGCGGCGGTGGCCAAACGGGAGATTTCAGTCGCGCTGTCCCACAGGCTGCGGGCTTCGGCATGACGCACCACCGGCACCATCAAGCCGATGTCGGCCTGGGTGGCGATGCCCACATGCACCGCGCCGAGGCGGGTGATGACTTGGGCTTCGTCGTCATAACGGGCGTTGATCTGCGGGAAATCACGCAGGGCAACGACCAGGGCACGGACCAGGAACGGCAGCAAGGTCAGCTTGCCGCGAGTCGCACCGTGTTTTTCGTTCAGGTGCGCGCGCAATTCTTCGACGGCGGTGACGTCGATTTCTTCAACATAACTGAAGTGTGCTGCACGCTGGGTGGCGTCCTGCATGCGCTGGGCGATCTTGCGGCGCATGCCGATGACCGGGATTTGTTCTTCGTCGTTACGCTGGGCGTAAGCAGAGGGCACGGTCGATGCATTCGACTGACCCTGCGCCAGATAGGCGTCGAGGTCTTCGTGCAGCACGCGACCGGCAGGGCCGCTGCCACGCACCAGACGCAATTGAATGCCGAGGTCCAGCGCGTGTTTGCGCACGGCCGGGGAGGCCAGCGGGCGTTCGTCGGCCTCGCGTGCCACCATTGGGCCCAGGCAAGCAGCCATTCGCGGCGCTGCGGCAGCGACGGGTTTGCTGGCAACCACGGCTTCAACTTTAGGGGCTGCAACCGGTGCTTCTTTAACAGGGGCCGGCTGGGACGACTCTTTAACGTTGCCCGCGCCTTCCACTTCGATGCTGATCAGGATGCTGCCAACCGCCATGACTTCGCCAGGCACACCGCCCAGCGCAATCACCTTGCCGTGGACCGGGGAAGGGATGTCGACCATCGCCTTGTCGGTCATCACATCGGCCAGCACCTGATCTTCGACGACCATGTCGCCAACCTTGACGTGCCACACCGACAATTCAACTTCTGCAATGCCTTCACCAATGTCCGGCATTTTAATAACGTGCGTGCCCATTCAGACCTCCATAACCCGATGCAAAGCCGCGCCCACACGGGACGGACCAGGGAAATACGCCCACTCTTGTGCGTGCGGGTAGGGGGTGTCCCAACCGGTGACGCGTTCGATAGGCGCTTCCAGGTAGTGGAAGCAATGCTCTTGCACCAGGGCGACCAGTTCGGCGCCGAAGCCGCAGGTGCGGGTCGCTTCGTGAACGACTACGCAGCGTCCGGTTTTCTTCACCGATTTGACGATGGTCTCCAGGTCCAGCGGCCAAAGGCTGCGCAGGTCGATGACTTCAGCGTCGATGCCGGTTTCTTCAGCGGCCACTTGCGAGACGTAAACGGTGGTGCCGTAGGTCAGGATGGTCACGTCCTTGCCCGGACGGGCGATGGCGGCGACGTCCAGCGGCACGGTGTAGTAGCCGTCCGGCACTTGTGCGGCCGGGTGTTTCGACCATGGGGTAACCGGGCGGTCGTGGTGGCCGTCGAACGGGCCGTTGTACAGGCGTTTTGGCTCAAGGAAGATCACCGGGTCATCGTTTTCGATGGAGGCAATCAGCAAGCCCTTGGCGTCGTATGGGTTGGACGGCATGACCGTGCGCAGACCGCACACCTGAGTGAACATCGCCTCGATGCTCTGGCTGTGGGTTTGGCCGCCGTAGATACCGCCGCCGCAAGGCATGCGCAGGGTCATCGGTGCGGTGAACTCACCGGCCGAGCGATAGCGCAGGCGGGCGGCTTCGGAAATGATCTGGTCCGATGCCGGGTACACGTAGTCGGCGAACTGAATCTCGGCCACCGGGCGCAGGCCATAGGCGCCCATGCCCACGGCGACACCGACGATGCCGCTTTCGGAGATCGGCGCGTCGAACACCCGGGAGGTGCCGTACTTGTTCTGCAAACCTTCGGTGCAACGGAAAACGCCGCCGAAGTAACCGACGTCCTGGCCGAAGACCACGACGTTGTCGTCACGCTCAAGCATCACATCCATGGCCGAGCGCAGGGCCTGGATCATGGTCATGGTGGTCGTGGTCATGGCAGTTTCCGGCTTGATATTGTTGTTGTGGTCGTTCATGTCAGATCCCCAACTCTTGACGCTGGCGCTTCAAGTGCTCCGGCATCTCTTTGTAGACGTCTTCGAACATGGTCGCGGCGCTTGGAATCTGGCCACCGGCGAGGGTGCCGTACTGTTCGGCTTCTTTCTGCGCGGAGATGACCTGGGCTTCCAGTTCGGCGCTGACGGCGGTGTGTTCCTCTTCGGACCAGTGACCGATCTTGATCAGGTGCTGCTTGAGGCGGGCAATCGGGTCGCCCAGCGGGAAGTAGCTCCAGTCGTCGGCAGGACGGTACTTGGACGGGTCATCGGAGGTGGAGTGGGGGCCGGCGCGGTAGGTGACCCATTCGATCATGGTCGGGCCGAGGTTGCGGCGGGCGCGTTCGGCGGCCCAGGCAGACGCCGCATAGACTGCGACGAAATCGTTGCCATCAACCCGCAGGGAGGCAATGCCACAACCGACGCCACGACCGGCGAACGTGGTGGCTTCACCACCGGCAATCGCCTGGAAGGTGGAGATCGCCCACTGGTTGTTGACCACGTTGAGGATCACCGGCGCACGGTACACGTGGGCGAAGGTGAGGGCGGTGTGGAAGTCTGATTCAGCGGTGGCGCCGTCACCGATCCAGGCCGAAGCGATTTTGGTGTCGCCCTTGATCGCCGAGGCCATGCCCCAGCCCACACCCTGTACGAATTGGGTGGCGAGGTTGCCGGAAATGGTGAAGAAACCGAAGTCTTTGACCGAATACATGATCGGCAGCTGACGGCCCTTGAGCGGATCGCGCTCGTTGGACAGCAGTTGGCAGATCAGGTCCACCAGCGGCACGTCTCGTGCCATCAGGATGCTTTGTTGGCGGTACGTCGGGAAGCACATGTCATCAACGTTCAGCGCCAGGGCCTGGCCGCTGCCGATGGCTTCTTCGCCGAGGCTCTGCATGTAGAACGACATTTTTTTMTGACGCTGGGCGACCACCATGCGGTTGTCATAGATCCGCGTCTTGAGCATGGCACGCATGCCCTTGCGCAGGATCTCGACCGGTACGCCTTCAGCCCACGGACCGAGGGCATTGCCCTGGTCGTCGAGCACGCGAATGAGCCCTTTGGCCAGGTCGGCGGTGTCGGCGGGTTCGACGTCGATGGAAGGTTTGCGCACCGTGCCGGCGTCGGTCAGACGCAGGTAGGAGAAGTCGGTTTTGCAGCCAGGACGGCCCGATGGTTCGGGAACGTGCAGTTGCAGCGGTTCGTACGCTTGGTTCATGGCTTCTACGCTCGATCTTGTGAATTTCTTGTAGTGAGCTGACCGTCATTCTTCTGTGGAAGAAATCTTGTCCTACAACAATCATAGGCCCGGCGAAGAAGAATATTTATCTCTGTTTCGTTGCACTGGAGATCATTTGGGGATAAAAAATCTGCATATACAAAAAAAACAGGTGGTTTTGTCTCATGCGCAAATTGGACCGTACCGATATCGGCATTCTCAACAGCCTTCAGGAGAATGCGCGCATCACCAACGCCGACCTCGCACGCTCGGTCAACTTGTCGCCGACACCGTGCTTCAACCGGGTCAAGGCGATGGAAGAACTGGGCTTGATTCGTGAGCAAGTGACGCTACTGGATGCCGATCTGCTTGGGCTGCACGTCAATGTGTTCATTCACGTGAGCCTGGAGAAGCAGGTGGAAGAAGCGTTGCAGCATTTTGAGGAGGCGATCTCGGATCGCCCGGAAGTGATGGAGTGCTATTTGATGGCTGGCGACCCGGACTATTTGATCCGGGTGCTGGTGCCTACCATTCAGTCGCTGGAGCGCTTCATGATGGATTTCCTGACCAAAGTCCCTGGCGTTGCGAACATCCGTTCAAGCTTCGCCCTCAAGCAAGTGCGCTACAAAACCGCACTGCCATTGCCGGCCAACGGCCTGACCCTTTCGAGCTGACCCCGTCCCCGTAGCAGCTGACGAGCCACGCGAGGCAGCGTCCGGCGGCGCAGCCGTCGCAAACCTGGCCATCGAGTTTTGTCAGGTAAACCGCAGACGCAGCCTCGCGGTGCTCGACAGCTGCTACGAAGGGTGGGGAGTCAGCGTGGAAGTAATCGAACGTCAGAGTTTATTGATGGGGATTTTCAGGTACGTCACGCCATTGTCCTCAGGCGGCGGCAGATTCCCGGCCCGCACATTCACCTGAATCGCCGGCAGCAGAAGGTTCGGCATGCCCAACCCGGCGTCGCGGCGCGTGCGCATTTCAACGAAGGCGGTCTCATCAATGCCGTCATGCACGTGAATGTTGCTTTTACGCTGTTCGCCGACCGTGGTCATGCACTGGGATTCGCGGCCTTCGGGCGGGTAATCGTGACAGATGTAAAGACGCACGCTGGCCGGAAACGCCAGTAATTTCTGGATCGAGGTAAACAACTGATTCGCGTTGCCGCCGGGAAAGTCGCAACGCGCGGTGCCCACATCCGGCATGAACAGGGTGTCGCCCACCAGAATCACATCGCCGTCGACCAGGTAAGCCATGTCCGCCGGCGTGTGGCCGGGTACGTGCAGGGCGGTGGCCTTGAGGTTGCCGATCATGAACGACTCATCCGGTGCGAACAGATGATCGAACTGCGAGCCGTCAATGCGAAATTCCGGCTCCAGGTTGAACAGGTTTTTGAACACGCCCTGAACCAGGCTGATCGACTGGCCAATCGCAATGTTGCCGCCCAGCTCGCGGCGCAGGTAAGGCGCGGCAGACAAGTGATCGGCATGGGCGTGGGTTTCCAGCAGCCATTGCACCTGCAAATGATGTTCACGAACAAAGGCGATGATCTTGTCGGGTTGGGTGGTCGCGGTCCGCCCGGCCGCCGGGTCGTAATCGAGCACCGGGTCGACGATGGCGCAGTGGCCGCCATCGGTTTCATAAATCACGTAGCTATAGGTCGACGAGGCGGGGTCGAGGAAGGCTTTGATGAGGGCAGGCATGGTGAGCGTTTCTTACTGGGCGAGTGCTGAGGGTAGATTCATTTTCCCCGCATTGGCCAGCCCGGATTAATTCAAATGATGAAAAAATCTGCGCGGGCTCTATCCTGTCAGTCATCGATACCGGGCGGTCCCGGCTTTTTTCGCAGATCACGAGTGGTTTATGTTGCTGGCGAGTTTTTTTGGGGTGGTCATGGGCCTGGTCCTCGGGTTGACCGGGGCCGGTGGCGGCATTCTTGCGGTGCCGGCCCTGGTATTGGGGCTGGGCTTGACCATGACCCAAGCGGCACCCGTTGCCTTGTTTGCCGTGGGCAGTGCGGCGGCGGTCGGGGCGATTGACGGATTGCGGCATGGCCTGGTGCGTTATCGCGCGGCGTTGCTGATCGCGTTACTCGGCGCGGTGTTTTCACCGGTCGGCATTTACTTCGCCCATCAGTTGCCGGAAAAAATCCTGATGGTCCTGTTCAGTATGCTGATGGTCATGGTTGCCTGGCGGATGCTGCGACGTGAACGCAAGGACGAAGGGCCAAGCGATCACGGCCACGCCAACTGGGGCCAGAAAAACTGCATGCTCGATCAGCAGACCGGGCGTTTTTCCTGGACTGCCAAATGTACGGCGACCTTGGCCGCGCTCGGCGCGGTTACCGGTGTGGTGTCGGGGCTGCTTGGGGTGGGCGGCGGTTTTCTGATTGTCCCGGCGTTCAAGCAGCTCACTGATGTGCAGATGCGCGGCATCGTTGCCACTTCCTTGATGGTGATCAGCCTGATTTCCGCCATCGGCGTGATCGGTGCGTTTCATGCCGGCGTGCGAATCGACAGTCTCGGCGCAATCTTCATCGTCGCCAGCATCGTCGGCATGATCGTTGGCCGCAAGCTTTGTGCGCATGTGCCGGCCCGGGCGCTGCAGGTGGGCTTTGCCAGCATCTGCATGGTGATTGCGGCTTATATGCTGTTCAGAGTAGGCGTTTAGCCAGTACTGAGGTCTATGACTTCCAAGTGGGTCAACAGACCTACACCTTGAGTTCCGGGCCGTGCCGACGGCCGGTCTTACACCGTAGTTGTCATGCGTTCCCGGCCCTGCCAAAGCACTTGAGCACCGCTCCCAAGGCAGCGTATGGCGCCGCCGGTCACCTTTCGATAATCGCTTCCGACACCTCGTCCCCTGTCGCGGAGCGCGCCATGTACAACAATAAGAACGTCAAGCATCGCTTTTTACCCCTCTTCATCGCCAGCCTGTCCGGCCTTGGCCTGAGCTCAATGGCCGAGGCCGAGATCATGCTGTATGACAAGGACCAGACCACATTCTCGACCGACGGCTACATCAACGCATTTTATGTGAACAGCGATGTCGACCGTGCCGGTAATCAGTTCGACCGCCGACAGGCACGCGTCAAGATGGGGTTCCTGCCCAACTACCTGGGCTTCAACATGGGCAAGCAGGTCGATGACCTGAAGCTCGGTGCCCGGGCCTCGTTTTGGGTGACCATCAACGACAGCCAAACCAACGGCACCGACACCGCCATCGATGTGCGGCAGTTCTACGGTACGGTGGCAAACGCTGAGTGGGGTGAAGTGCTGATCGGCAAGGACTTCGGCCTGTTTGCCCGCTCCAACATCCTGCTCGATGAAATGCTCGCCGGTTACGGTCAGGTCAGCGATACCTTGGGGTTGGTGGATGGCGGCGGCGTCTCGTTCGGCAACATCGGCACCGGGTATCCGTATCCGTTCCCGACATCGCAGATCACCTACCGCACGCCGGTCATGGACGGTTTGCGCGTAGCGGTCGGGATCATGGACCCGGTTGATACCAACGACAGCAGCCCGACGGGCAAGGCTTATCAGGAAAACCCGCGCACCGAGAGCGAGATCACGTACCAGTTCGACGTCGCCGGGGCGAAGATCTACAGCTGGGTCAATGGCAGTTACCAGACTTCGGACAATACCGACTCCACCGTCAACACAGTCACCTCTAAAGGGGTTGGCTATGGCGTGCAGGCGAAGATGGGCGGGTTGTCACTCACTGGGTCCGGGTTCCAGGCCAAAGGCATCAATCCGTTCTTCACCAACAACGCCGGCGAGCCAACCTTGCGCAACGTCGACAGCGACGGATACCTGCTGCAAGGCTCCTACAAACTGGGCAAAAACCGCCTGGCCCTGTCCTACGGCAAGACCAACGATGATGGCAATGGCGTGGTCGGCAGTGGCGCGGACTACGAAACGCGCGGTATTGCGCTGTTCCATGACGTGAATGACAACCTCAAACTTGTCGCCGAGTACAACCAGTTCGAAATCAACGGTCATGACACCAGCGCCCAGAACGAAAACACCGATACCGTTGCGGTGGGGGCCGTGTTGACCTGGTAATCCTTGGTCGTGACCCTGGCTGTGCGCATCGCAGCCGGGGTCTCGACCCTTCTCATCCCATCGAAGTGGTTACCCGCTACCCAAGTAGCATTCGTTACGACCCACAGGCTTCGTACACTCATGCCTCATATCTACGCACCTGCGGGGGGCGATCATGGAGCAGGCCCAAGGCGCAGGCATTGTCAGCGCAATGTCCCAAGCCACCGATGCCCGGCAAGTGGCGCAAGAACTGGCGCGGCAATTGTTGCACCCGCATCTGGGTTTCGTGCTGTTTTTCTGTTCCGCCGAGTATGACTTGCAGGCGCTAGGGCAGGCCTTGCAACACAGCTTCGGCGGTATTCGTCTGGTGGGTTGCACCAGCGCCGGGGAAATCACCCCGCTGGGCTATGGGCGCAATTGCGTGACGGCAGTGGGTTTTGATCATCGGCACTTCTCCATTGCGGTCGAGCTGATCGACGAAATGGAACACTTCAGCCTGATCGATGCCCAGCAAATGGTCGAGCGTCTGGTCAGTGGCTGTCGCAGTAACACCCTGGCCCCGATCAAGGGCAACAGCTTTGCCCTGACGTTGCTCGATGGTTTGTCCAGCCGTGAAGAAATGGTCCTCGCGGCGCTCAGTGCCGCGTTGGGCGACATTCCGCATTTTGGCGGTTCGGCCGGTGACGACAATTACCTGACCCATACCCACGTTTACTTCGACGGCGAATTCCACAGCGGCGCGGCAGTGGTGGTGCTGGTCAATACCTGGCTGGATTTTGAAGTGTTCACCACCCACCACATTCTGCCCAGGGCCGAAAAACTGGTGGTCACCGGGGCCGACAGCGCCTCGCGCCGAGTCTATGAACTCAACGCCGAACCGGCCGCCGCCGAGTACGCCCGGCACATTGGCGTTCCGGTTGATGAGCTGGATCACCGGATCTTCGCTGCACACCCCTTGGCCGTGCGCATCAACGAACAGTATTACGTGCGCGCCATTCAGCAGGTGCACCCGGACTTGAGCCTGAGTTTTTACTGCGCCGTGGAGAACGGCATCGTGCTCACCGCCATGACCCCAGGCCCGATGTTGCCGAACCTGCAAAACCTGTTCGAGGGGTTACAGGAGCGCTTGGGCGACTTGTTGCTGACCATCGGTTGTGACTGCTTTCTCAGGCGTCTGGAGCTGGAAGACGACGGCAGTCTCGACGCAATCGGAACGTTTTTGCGCGAGCAGCGGGTGATGGGTTTCAACACCTACGGAGAACAGTTCAATGGCATGCACATCAACCAGACCTTCACCGGCGTTGCCATTGCCCGAGGCCGGTCCCCGGGGCACCGCTGAACTCCAGGCAGAAGTCGCCAGCCTGCTGCACGATAACCACAAACTTCAACGCATCAACGCGGCGCTGATCGAGCGCATCGAGTCCGGCATCACGCGCGGCAACGATCCATATGCGGCGTTCCAGCACTCAGTGGTGCTGGCCGAGCAGGTGCGTGAGCGCACCGATGCCTTGAACCAGGCCATGGCCGAACTCAAGGCTGGCAATCATTTGCTCAGTGAGGCACGCCTGCGCGCCGAAACGGCGCATCGACATCTGATCGATGCCATCGAGAGCATTTCCGATGCCTTTGTATTGTTCGACGCCGACCAGCGAATTGTCTTGTTCAACAGCCGCTTCAAGGCGTTCTGGAGCAACAGCCGGGTGCGGATCAACGCGGGCATGCGCCTGACCGAGGTCAAGCGCCTGATGATGAACAACGGGTTGTTCACCGAAGAACCGCGCGGCAATGCTGACGAGAGCCTGCTCTATCGCCTGCTGAACGGACGTTGGCTGCAGGTCAGCGAGCGGCCGACTCAGGAAGGCGGGCGGGTCATCCTGTTCACCGACATTACTGACGTCAAACTCAGCGAAACCGTGCGCCGCGAGCAGGCCGTGGCGCAGAAATCGCATTTGTTGYAGCGGGCGGTCGATAACCTGTCCCAAGGGGTCGCCATGGTCAACGCCGACGGCATCCTGGAGTTGTGGAACCGGCGTTTCCTCGAATTGAGCGGCCTGGCACCGGTTGCGGCCCATCGACCGTTTGCCGAAGTGATTGCCGACACGGAGTTGAATTTGCTCACCCCGGCCAGTCGCGATGGCAACGGTCGGCCCGTACAGGAATGCGAGCAACGCCTCTATGACGGCCGGGTCCTGGAGATCCGCACGCATCCGCTGCCCACTGGCGGATTCGTCAACACCTTCACCGACATCACCGAGCGCTACCAGCACGCCGAGGCACTGAGTGAAAGCGAGCGCTGGATTCGCCTGATCACCGACCACGTCCCGGCGCTGATCGCCTACCTCAATGCCGATCTGGTGTACGAATTCACCAACAAAGTTTACGAAGAGTGGTACTGCTGGCCCCGTGGCGTGATGCTCGGTCAGAGCCTGCGTGAAGTGCACAGCGAACAGCATTACCAGCGCCTGGAGTCTTACGTGGCCCGGGCGTTGGCCGGTGAGAGCGTCACGTTCGAGTTCGCCGAGACCAACGTCAATAATCAGGAACGCTACATGCTGCGCTCCTATGTGCCCAATCGACTGGCGACAGGGGAGGTGGTGGGGATTTTCGTGTTGATTCGCGACATCACCGAACGTCGCCGTACCGCCGAGGCGTTGCACCAGGCGTACCAGAATCTTGAGCTGCGGGTGTGTGAGCGCACCGCAGAACTGACCACCCTCAATGACCAGTTGTTGCGTGAAATCGATGAGCGTCGTCGGGTGGAATCCCGTTTGCGCGAGGCCAAGCTTGAAGCCGAGCAGGCCAACCTGTCGAAGACCAAGTTTCTGGCGGCGGTCAGCCATGATCTGCTGCAACCGCTGAACGCCGCACGATTGTTCACCAGTGCATTGATGGAGCGGCGCGAGCCCATCTCCAACGAAATTCTGGTGCGCAATGTCAGTAACTCCCTGGAAGACGTGGAAAACCTGTTGGGCACGCTGGTAGATATTTCCAAGCTCGATGCCGGGGTGATCAAGGCCGATATTGCGCCGTTCGCCCTGAGCGAACTGTTGGAAAACCTGGCGGCTGAATACACCCAGGTGGCGCGCAGCGAGGGCCTTGAACTGCGCTTTGTTGCCTGTTCGGCCTTGGTGCGCAGTGACATCCAGCTATTGGCGCGCATCCTGCGCAATTTGTTGAGCAATGCGATTCGTTACACCTACAGCGGTCGTGTGGTTTTGGGCTGCAGACGCCATCACCAGCGGTTATTGATTCAGGTCTGGGACACGGGCATGGGCATCGCCGAACATCGCCTGGAAGAGATTTTTCAGGAGTTCAAACGCGGTGACGTGCAGCGTCCGGATCAGGATCGCGGCCTGGGACTGGGCCTGGCAATTGTCGAGAAAATTGCCGGCATTCTCGGGCATCGCATTCAGGTGCGCTCCTGGCCGGGCAAGGGTTCGATGTTCTCGGTCGAAGTGCCGTTGAGTGCAACAGCGCCCAAGCCTCAGCCGACATTGCAGATGAGCGAGCCGATGCTTGAGCGCTTGCGCGGCGCGCGGGTATGGGTGCTGGACAACGACGCGACCATTTGCGCCGGTATGCGCACGTTGCTGGAAGGGTGGGGTTGTCGGGTGGTCACGGCGCTGTCGGAAGAGGATCTGGCCCGGCAAGTGGACAACTACCACGCCGAGGCCGACCTGCTGATCGCGGACTACCATCTGGACAACGATCAGAACGGTGTCGACGCCGTCGCCCGGATCAATGCCCGTCGGGCTTCACCGATCCCGGCAATGATGATCACGGCCAACTACAGCAATGAACTCAAACTGCAAATCCGTGAGTTGGGCCATACCCTGATGCACAAACCGGTGCGGCCAATGAAACTCAAGACCGCGATGAGCCATCTACTCGGCAGGCCTTGAAGGCTTGCTCCCATAAGGGTCGCGTTGTACCTGTGGGAGCGAGCTTGCTCGCGATGGGGGCGACGCGGTCCATCGGTTGCCGCTAATTTCAACGCCGCAAATAAGACCCGAAATCAATATCCCCGGCACTCAAGATCGCCTGCACCCGGTTGTGCACGTTGAGTTTGCGCAGGATCGCCGAGACGTGGGCCTTTACCGTGGTTTCGGCAATTTCCAGGGTGTAGGCGATCTGCTTGTTCGACTCACCTTTGGTCATGCGTTCGAGCACCTGCAATTGCTTGCGGGTCAGGGCCTGGAGCAGTTCGGGCGGGAAGCTCGGGGTGTCGTTCATCCGCCGGTGAGTGCTGCTTTTGGTCGTGCGAATGATGTCCGGGGGCAGGTAGACATTGCCGTTGAGGATTTGCTGGATCGCGTCGGTCATCTGAGTACGTGGCGAAGACTTGGTGATGAAGCCCACGGCGCCGTAAGTGATGGCTTGCAGGACGATTTGTTTGTCCTGCTCGGCGGAGACAATTACCACCGGAATGGTGGGCGCCTCGTTGCGCAGGTTGATCAGGCCATTGAGACCATGCATGCCGGGCATGTTCAGGTCGAGCAGGATCAGGTCCAGGTCGTCGTGTTCCTGAGTGAGCGCCAGGGCACTGTCGAGGTCGGCCGTTTCCATGACTTCGCTATTCGGGAAACCATCGCTGATGACGTTATGAATTGCTTCGCGGAACAGCGGGTGATCGTCGGCAATCAGAATTTTGTACATAGCCTTTCACCTCATTATTTTGATTATGGTGTGGCAACAACACGCCAGCGTAAAGGTCAGGGGAAAGGTTCGGGCCGGGCGGGCGTCACGGGCAGGTTTGCCGCTTGCCAGGCGTCCAGGCCGTCGCGATACCAATACAACGTCTTATAGCCCATGGTGGCGGCACGTTTAACCGCGTTCCAGCTCAACCAGCAGTCGGAGCGGCAATAGAAGACCAGCGGTTGCGCCGGATCGCCGGCGGTCAATGCCTTCAGGTTTCGCGCAAAGTAAGCCTGCCAGTCGGGCGTCAGGTTGCCGTCGCCGGTATTGGCCAGCCAATGACTGCCGGGCAGGTTTTCATGGGGCTGGTCTTCGATAAAACGCCCTTGCAGCCATTGGCGGCGATAGACGTCGATCAGAATCGGGGCAGGGGTTTGACTGAGCAGGTCTTGCAGGGCAGGGGTGTCAATCAGCGTMGCGCCTTGCAGGCTGTTGGGCGTCGGGCTGCGGTACAGGTCGATGCGATAGCCATCGGGCGAAAACAGCGCTGGCTCAGCCTGCGCGGTGCCCAGCAACAGGCTCAGCGACAGCGCAGCGAGAGTAGGGCGCAACAGACAACGTCGGGCACGCGGCATGGGTTCAATCCTTATAGTTATGAACCTATTACATGCCAGTCGGGGTGCGTTGGGAATGAGACGATAGACAGGTAAACCCGTACTAAAGTAGTAATTTTGCCGTGTTCAATGAAGATCAACGGTGCGGCGCTGTGTCATTAGCCGGCTTTGCGCAAGGCCGCATGCTGCGGGTTGAAGGTGAGCACGGCGAGTAACGTGAACATCACGGTCAGCCCCCCACACACCGCCAGTGCGAGCGGATTGAAGCGTTCATAAAGGGCAAACCGCACCAGCTCCACCGCATGAGTGAACGGGTTCACCGCGCACAGCCAGTACAACCACTCGTTGGCCTCACGCATTTTCCACAGCGGATACAGCGCCGATGAGAGGAAAAATAGCGGGAAGATCACGAAATTCATCACCCCGGCAAAGTTCTCCAATTGGCGAATGGCGTTCGACAGCAACAGGCCGAGTGCGCTGAGCATCAACGCCACCAGCAACAGCGCGGGCAGGGCAATCATCAAACCCATGGCCGGTGGCTGCACGCCGTAAACCCAGGCAATCGCCAAAAAGGCATAGACCTGCAGCAGTGAAATCAGTGAAGTGGCCAACAGCTTGCTGCACAGCAGAAAGGTTCGCGGCAGCGGGCTGGTCAGCAGCACGCGCATGCTGCCCATTTCGCGGTCGTACACCATCGACAGCGAGCCTTGCATGCCGTTGAACAGCAGAATCATGCAGGCAAGGCCAGGGATGATGTAGACCTCGTACGGAATGTAGGTGTCGTAGGGCTCGATGATCGCGATGCCCAGGGCCGCCCGGAAACCGGCGGCGAACACGAGTAGCCACAACAGCGGCCGTACCAGCGCACTGAGAAATCGCGTGCGCTGCAACACAAAGCGCAGCCATTCGCGCAACACGATGCCGCTAAAACATTGCCAGTAAGCATTCATCGAGCAACTCCTGTGGTCGCCAACGTGGTCAGGCGGGTGAAGACTGAGCCGAGGTCTGCGCCGTATTCCAGGCTCAATTCACTGGCCTGTCCGCTGGCCACCAACCGGCCCAGATGGAGAATCAGCAAATCGTCGCCGGCCTGCACTTCGTCCAGTAAATGAGTGGCCCAGAGCACGCTGATGTGGTGCTCGCGGCACAGGTTGCGAATGTGCTGGTTGAGCGCCAGGCGACTGGCGGGATCGAGCCCTGCACTGGCTTCGTCAAGCAGCAACAGGCGCGGCTCATGCAATAGGGCGCGGGCGATTTCCACCCGACGGCGATGACCGCCATTGAGTTCGCGCACCCGTTCGTGGCGGCGTTCAGTCAGGGCTTGACGGGTCAACTCGGCGTCGACACGAATGCCGGTCTGGCGCCGCGACAAGCCGTGCAACGCCGCGTGATAACGCAGGTTCTGCTCGACGCTGAGGTCCAGGTCCAGCGTGCTTTGCTGAAACACCACACCTAACTGCTTGAGTGCCGGGCGAGGTGCCTGGCGCAATGAATTCCCACCGACCCGGATGTCACCGTGTTGCAGGTCATAGAGCCGGGTCAGCAGGGCGATCAGGGTCGATTTGCCGGCGCCGTTGGGGCCCAGTAAAGCGGCGAAACGCCCCGGTTCCAGGCTGAAATTCAAATGGCGCAAGGCTTCCCGGGGGCCGTAGGCGAAGCTCAGGTCGCTGACTTCCAGGGCGTTCATGGCGTCACCACCACGCCCCACGGGTAGCGTCCGACTTTCACCGATTTGCTCACCTTCAGGCTGTCGACATCGATGATCGACACATCACCGCTGACGCCATTGGTGGCCAGCAGTTGTTTTTGGTCCGGTGTGAATGCCAACTGCCAGACACGCCGGCCCACCAGCAGGTAGTCGAGGATGTCGAATGTCTTGGCATCGATGACCGCCACATGATTGGCCGGACCGAGTGCGACGAAAGCGTACTTGCCATCGGCGCTGAGCTTGATCCCCACCGGCTGGACCTTGTCCGGGTGCACGCCTTTGATCTGGAAGTTCAGGGTCTTGAGGATCTTGCGGCTGGCCACATCGAGAATCGTCACCGTGCCGCCAATTTCCGCTGAAGCCCAAAGCTGTGAACCGTCCTGATTGAACTCGACAAAGCGCGGTCGCTGGTCCACCAGGGTGCTGTCGGCGAGGGTCTGGGTGCTGGTGTCGATCCAGTGCAGCATGTTGGTGGTTTCGCTGGTGTTCACCGCCCACTTGCCGTCGGGGCTGACGGCCATGCCTTCGGGCTCGACGCCGACGTTGATCTGGCCGAGCACTTTGGAGGTTTCGGTGTCGATCACGGTGACCAACGCATCGTCTTCGTTGGAGACGTACAACCAGCGGTTGTTGGGGTGCAGGGCGAATTGTTCGGGGTCTTTGCCTGAAGGCAGTTCCTTGATGATCTTGCGCGTGGCCACGTCCATCACCTGGACCCGGTCCGAGTCACTGGCGCAGATGTACAGCAGCTTGTTGTCATGGGACAGCAGCAGGCCGCGCGGGCGCTGGCCGACGGGCAAGGTGTCGGTGACTTGCTGAGTCTGCATGTCGATCAGGCTCAGGGTGTTGTCCTTTTCGTTAGAGACCCAGGCGGTGCTGGCAGCGGCATGGCCGGCGGCGAGCAGCAGGGCGCATGAAAGCAGGGTGCGGCGCATGGCGGATTCCTTGTTGTTGTAATTATCGAGTCAGGGAAAGCGGCAGCTGACCTCGGGCTTGTCGTAGCCCAGGCTGTCCATTTCGTTGAAGGGGTGTAGAAAGCCGTCCTGCGGTGAGGTACTGACCAGTGCCCGGGGCTGGACGATGGGGATCGGCTGGCGCAACTGGCCGTTCCATGGGCGATAACTGAGCTTGCGTCCTTTGAAACCGTCCAGCGGCAACTGATCGCTGATTTCAAGCGTCCGAATCGCCATCGGCTCGGTCTGACCCAGTTTGCTCACGGCACTGGCGATGCTGCGCACGGCGATCCACGCAGCGAAATCGCGGTCGTTCATCCAGCGTCCGGCCAGGGCTTCAAAACGCTTTTGCAGCTGTGCAGCGCCGTAGGTTTCCACGGTCTTGTGCCAGCCCACCGGGGTCAGGCCCTGAGTGCCGGCGACCGGGCGCGGGAACCAGGTCTGGTAGGGCACGTATTCACCGAAGTCGCCGCGTTCATCGGCCACCAGCACCACGTCATATTCGGCGGTCTGGGTGAAGAGCGGCATGTCGGCTTGGGCGCTGCGGCGTTGATCGTTATCGAAGCTCCAGGGTTTTTCCGCGACCAGTTGCAGACCGAAGCGCTTGGCGGCGCGGCGCAGGGCGGCGGCATAGGCTTGATCGTCAGGAGTCGGGCCGACAATTAGCAGCGCCCGTTGCCATTTGCGCACCACCAGAAATTGCGCCAGGGCATCGGCGAGCATCGCCCGACTCGGCAAGGTGTGCAGCACGTTCGGCAAGCAATCGGTGGTGCGCAAGCGGTCGTCGGGACTGCCGGCGTTGAATAGCAGGCTGTCGGGCAGGGCGGCGCTGAGTTGGCGCAAGGTGTCGACCGGAGCGTTCACCACAAACAGACGCAGGCCCTGTGCGTGCTGGTTTTTGGCCGCTTCAAGCAAGGCTTGCGGGTTGTCGACGCTGGCGCTGAGCAGGCTGTAACCATGGTTGAGAAAACGCCCGGTGCTGTTGCTGTCGGTGATCGCCAGTTCGGCGCCGCGCAGCCCGGCATCAGCCGGCTCGGGAATGACGTTCGACAACAGTGGCCCCGGATCGGGGCGATACCCCAGGTAGCCGATTCGCACCTGCAATGGCGCGTCTGCCGCCTGGCTGTGGGTGGCCACGCCCGCAGCGCAGGCAATCGCCAGCAGGTAGAGCAAGGCGTAAGGGGCAAGCTGGCGCATAGGGCACTCCTTTACAGGTAGCGCCAGCATAGGAAGCCCGTCGAGCTGGGGAAATATGCAGAAAGTACCGGTCGGCCAGTACCAAGGTAGTAACTCGCCCCGTGCGGCGCGGCTCTAGCATGGGCTGAAACGGTCATCGCCCGGGAGGAGAACGTCCATGCGAATTATCAAAGCGCTGCTCCTGCCTTTTTTGCTGATTTTGACCCTGATCGGCGTCGACCGGCTTCACGGCCCGCATCCACTGCCGTTACCCGTGTTGCCCACCACCCCGGGTCGCTAGGGCTGCTCCCGGTGTCGATCCATCGCCTTACTACCAAGGGACTAGGCGGCGAACACCAAAGCAGCATGGGGTGAATGCGAAGCCGTTTCTAAGATGGGTGCCATAGCCTCTGCCAAGAGGTTTTGCGTGCAATCCAGAGGGCATAACAATGACAACAAAACGCAACGCCTTACTTATCGCCGGGCTGCTGGCCGGTGTTATCAGTGCAGGTTCCGTATGGGCTCACGGCAACGTGGTGCCTCAAGCCGTGGAAACAAAAGGCCTGACGCCCATCAAGGACGCCGGTGTTCAGGTCGATGGCGATGGCTGGGCGGCAGTGAACCCCTACCGCACCTCCCCGGAGCACGACAAAGCGCTGGAAATCGGCTCGTCGGCCTACAACCAGAACTGTGCGGCGTGCCATGGCCTGGAAGCCAAGTCCGGCGGGATTGCCCCTGACTTGCGCATGCTGGATGTCGCTGAGTCGGGAGATGAGTGGTTTGTCGAACGCGTCCGTCATGGCGCAGTGCGTGACGGCCGGGTCTACATGCCGAAAATGGCTGACTACTTGAGCCAGGAAGCGTTGTGGGCGGTGCGCACTTATCTGGACAGCGTTCACGTCGAGGAGTAACCCCATGCGTCTGCTCGCGGTATTGATCAGCGCTGTGTGGCTGTGCTGCCAGGCGGTGCAGGCGCAGGTTCGCAATTACGACGAAATGATCGCCGCCGGGGAACTGAAAGTGGCGGTCTACAAAGACTTCGCCCCTTACAGTTTTGAGCAAGCCGGCCAGCCCCGAGGCGTTGATGTAGAACTCGCCGAGGCGTTGGCCAAGGCACTCGGTGTGCGCTTGACGCTGATGTGGGCGCCTGCCGGTGAAAAGCTCGACGACGATCTGCGCGACTACATATGGCGCGCCAGTGCACTGCACAACCAGCAACTGGCCGACCTGATGATGCGGGTGCCCTACGACCGTGACTACGCGCAGAGGCGCAACGAATTGGGCGAACTGGAAAACGGCCATGTGGTGATGTTCGGCCCCTACCAGAACGAACAATGGCAAGTGGCTTACGATCGTCGCCGACTGGACAAGGTCGCCAGCGTTGCAGTGTTCGAGCACCACCCGATTGGCGTCGAGGTCGACAGCGTGCCGTCGTTCTACCTGACCTCGGTGTTCAACGGCATGCTCGCCGGCAAAACCCACCACTACCCAGGCGTACCCCAGGCATTTGCGGCCATGAAGGCCGGAGAGGTCGACGCGGTGATGGCCATGCGTGGCGAAATTGACTGGCAGGTGCATGAAGCGGCCGACCCGCAAGTGGCACTGGCGGAGAACGCCTATCCGAACATGGGCAAACAGCTTTGGGAAATCGGCATGGCGGTGCACGAAAGCAACCGGCAATTGGCCTATGCCGTGGAAGAGGCACTGGAAGGCCTCATCCGCGACGGCTCGGTGAAAACGATCTACAGCCATTACGGCCTGCGGTATGACGTGCCCGAGATGTATCAATAGGAGCAGTTGATGAGCTGGCGAGTGACATGTCTGTTGGCCTGCTGGTTTCCCTGGATCGTTCAGGCCGCGAATATCGATCCGGGCAAGGACCCGGTGCCGTCGGTGATGTGGGGCTTCTATCACAAGCAGATGCTTGGTGATGCCCCCTTTGTTTTTGATGAGCGAGTGAAGCTGCTGGCGCCGCCGTTTGCCGAAGATGCCCGGCAAGTGCCGCTGGAAATCGATGCCCGCTCGTTCAAGGGCGAGGTGGTGAAAATCCTCGCCTGGGCCGAGCTCAACCCGCTGCCGAAAATTGTCGACTTCCAGCCGCTGGACCGTGTGCTGCCGTGGCTGTCGGTGCGGATTCGCATCGAACAGGCCACGCCGTTGCGCGCGGCGGTATTGACCCGTGATGGGCTATGGCACGTCGGTTCGACCCTGATCGACGCGGCGGGCGGTGGCTGCACCGCGCCGAGCGTCGTGCGCACCCAGCCAGGCTGGGAGGACCACATCGGCGAAGTGCTGGGTGGCCGCTATCCACGCAGTGAGTTCAGCCGATTACGTGTGCAGGTGGCGCATCCGATGGACAACGGCATGGTCAGCGGTATCCCGGAATTTTTCATCAACCATGCCGAATTGAAGGACCAGGACGGACAGGTGTTGGCCCGGCTTGAGTTGTTTCCCGCCGTCAGTGAAAACCCCAACCTGACCTTCGACATCGAAGGGGCAGGGCAGACACGCCTGTTCGTGCGGGACACCAGCGGCAACGAATTTGATGCGGCCATTCCCTGACCCAAAGGAGCGTTTCATGCGCTGGATACTGCTGATTGTGTTTAGCGTCAGTCTGTCGGCATTGGCCGACCTTGAATATTCACTCAAGCCCCGACAGATCGCCCAGGACACCTGGTTGCTGGAGGGCAGCACCGATAATTTTGCCAAGGATAACGGCGGCAACATCGTCAACACCGCCTTCATCGTCACCGAGCGCGGCGTGGTGGTCATCGACACCGGGCCGTCGAAACATTATGGCGAAGCGATGCGCAAGGCGATTGCCGCCATCACGGATAAACCGGTGATCCAGGTGTTATTGACGCACCATCACCCGGACCATGTGCTGGGCAATCAGGCCTTCACCGACGTGCCGATTGGTGCCTTGGCCGGCACCACCGAGCTGTTGCATCAACAAGGTGATGCGATGGCCGAGAACCTGTATCGAATGGTGGGGGACTGGATGCGCGGCACCGAAGTGGTGTTGCCTCGCCAAGAATTGACGCCGGGTCTCTACAGTTTTGGGAATCACGATTTGCGCTTGCTGAGCCTGGGTGGGCACTCAGGGGCGGATCTGGCTATTCTCGACCAGCAAACCGGCGTGCTGTTTGCCGGGGACCTGGTGTTTTATCAACGGGCCCTGACCACCCCCAACAGCCCCGGGTTGTCGGTGTGGCTGGCGGACATCGCCACGCTGCAGGACTTGCCATGGACGCTGATCGTGCCCGGCCACGGCCCGGTGGCCAGCGACTCAGGCCCCTTTGAGCAAATGCGTGACTACCTCACCTGGCTCGATCAACTGCTGCGCGACGGCGCGGCTAACGGCAGCGACATGGCCGAGATCATCCGCAGCCCCATCCCTGAACGTTTTGCCGGGATCAATCTGAGCCGTTATGAATTGATCCGCAGCGTTAGTCATTTGTACCCGCGTTACGAGCGTGGGCAGATGACCCGGGTCGATTCCGGCGCAAGCCGGTAAGGCCTGTACGAATTCGACCCGCTACTAAGGGATTAGGAATCTCCTTATTGCGGGTAATTGTTGTCGCGGCAGTGGCGCCCAAGAATCTGCACTACACCGGGAAACTTTCCCGCTAATAACAAAAACCGCAGAGGTAGCCGTCATGACTCAACCCGTACGTCGCCAGCCCTTCGTCTTGAGCCTGCTGCTCAGTGCCATGCTGTTGTCCGGCCAGGCATTGGCCGCCGTCTCCGACCAGGACATTCTCCAGGACCCGAAAAACCCGGAGCAAGTCGTCACCAACGGCCTGGGTGTCCAGGGGCAGCGCTACAGCCCGCTGGACATTCTCAACGTCGATAACGTGAAGGAATTGCGGCCGGCCTGGGCGTTTTCCTTCGGTGGTGAAAAACAGCGTGGCCAGCAAGCGCAGCCGATGGTCAAGGACGGCGTGATGTACATGACCGGCTCGTACTCCCGGGTGTTCGCCGTGGATGCACGCACTGGCAAAAAGCTTTGGCAATACGATGCACGTCTGCCGGATGACATCCGCCCGTGCTGCGACGTCATCAACCGGGGTGTTGCGTTGTATGGCGACCTGGTGATTTTCGGCACCCTCGACGCCAAGCTCGTGGCGCTGAACAAGGACACCGGCAAGGTGGTCTGGAGCAAGAAAGTCGCTGACCACAAGGAAGGCTATTCGATCAGCGCCGCGCCGCTGGTGATCAACGGCAAACTGATTACCGGCGTGGCTGGTGGCGAGTTTGGCGTGGTCGGCAAGATTGAAGCCTATGACCCGAAAAACGGTGATCTGCTGTGGACCCGTCCCACCGTCGAAGGCCACATGGGTTATGTCTACAAGGACGGCAAAGCCGTGGAAAACGGCATCTCTGGCGGCGAGGCGGGCAAGACCTGGCCGGGCGACCTCTGGAAAACCGGTGGCGCCGCCCCTTGGCTGGGTGGCTACTACGACCCGGAAACCAATTTGCTGCTGTTCGGCACTGGCAACCCCGCGCCATGGAACTCGCACCTGCGCCCTGGCGACAACCTCTATTCGTCGTCGCGACTGGCGCTAAATCCAGACGACGGCACCATCAAATGGCACTTCCAGAGCACGCCCCATGATGGTTGGGACTACGACGGCGTGAACGAACTGGTGTCGTTCAACTACACCGAGGGTGGCAAAGAAATCAAAGCGGCGGCCACCGCTGACCGCAACGGTTTCTTCTATGTACTGGATCGCACCAACGGCAAATTCATCCGCGGCTTCCCGTTCGTGGACAAAATCACCTGGGCCACCGGGCTCGATAAAAACGGCCGGCCCATCTACAACGAAGCCAGCCGTCCGGGTGCCCCGGGTTCTGAGGCCAAGGGCAGTTCGGTCTTCGTAGCGCCAGCGTTCCTCGGCGCGAAAAACTGGATGCCGATGGCTTACAACAGGGACACCGGGCTGTTTTACGTGCCGTCCAACGAGTGGGGCATGGACATCTGGAACGAAGGCATCGCCTACAAAAAAGGCGCGGCATTCCTCGGTGCCGGCTTCACCATCAAGCCATTGAACGAAGACTACATCGGCGTGCTGCGCGCCATTGACCCGAAAACCGGCAAGGAAGTCTGGCGCCACAAGAACTACGCGCCGCTGTGGGGCGGGGTGCTGACCACCAAGGGCAACCTGGTGTTCACCGGCACGCCGGAAGGTTTCCTGCAGGCGTTCAATGCCAAGACGGGCGAGAAAGTCTGGGAGTTCCAGACGGGTTCCGGCGTACTCGGCTCACCCGTGACCTGGGAAATGGACGGCGAACAATACGTGTCGGTCCTCTCCGGCTGGGGCGGCGCCGTGCCGTTGTGGGGCGGAGAAGTGGCCAAGCGGGTGAAGGACTTTAACCAGGGCGGCATGCTCTGGACCTTCAAGCTGCCAAAAGACCTCGTCGCCAAGCACTGATCGACGTCACCTACTACCAAATAACGAGAGTCCCCCTGCCAACGGCGCATTCGTCTGGTACGCGGGGCTCTCTAGTATCGGTTCATCGCCTGTTGGTACGACAGGCATCGACCCAGACAGAGGCCCACCATGATCTACGCACAACCCGGAACCCCAGGCGCCGTCATTACCTTCAAACCACGCTACGGCAACTTTATCGGTGGCGAGTTTGTCGCACCGATCAATGGCGAGTATTTCACCAACACCTCGCCCGTCACCGGTGAGGTGATTGCCGAGTTCCCGCGCTCCAGCGCCGCTGACATCGACAAGGCGCTCGACGCCGCCCATGCCGCGGCCGATGCCTGGGGCAAGACCTCGGCTCAGGACCGCTCACTGGTGCTGCTGAAAATTGCCGATCGCATCGAACAGAACCTGGAAATCCTTGCCGTCACCGAAACCTGGGACAACGGCAAGGCCGTGCGCGAAACCCTGAACGCCGACGTGCCGCTGGCCGCCGACCACTTCCGTTACTTCGCTGGCTGCATTCGTGCTCAGGAAGGCGGGGCTGCCGAGATCAACGAGCTGACCACGGCCTATCACTTCCACGAGCCGCTGGGTGTGGTCGGGCAAATCATTCCGTGGAATTTCCCGCTGCTGATGGCCGCCTGGAAACTCGCCCCGGCCCTGGCCGCCGGCAACTGCATCGTGCTCAAGCCTGCCGAGCAAACGCCGCTGTCGATCATGGTCTTCGCCGAGCTCATCGCCGACCTGCTGCCGGCAGGGGTGTTGAACATCGTTCAAGGCTTCGGTCGCGAGGCCGGCGAAGCACTCGCCACCAGCAAGCGCATCGCCAAGATCGCCTTCACCGGCTCCACCCCGGTGGGCGCGCACATCATGCATTGCGCCGCCGAGAACATCATCCCGAGCACTGTCGAGCTGGGCGGCAAGTCGCCGAACATTTTCTTTGAAGACATCATGAACGCCGAGCCACAGTTCATTGAAAAAGCGGCCGAAGGTCTGGTGCTGGCGTTCTTCAACCAGGGCGAAGTGTGCACCTGCCCCTCACGAGCGCTGGTGCAGGAGTCGATCTACGAGCCCTTCATGGCCGAGGTGATGAAAAAGATCGTCAAGATCAAGCGCGGCAACCCGCTGGACACCGACACCATGGTCGGCGCCCAGGCGTCGGAGCAGCAATACGACAAGATTCTCTCGTACCTGAAAATTGCTCAAGAGGAGGGCGCCGAGCTCCTCACCGGTGGTGCCGCCGAGCGCCTTGAAGGTGACCTGTCCAGCGGCTATTACATCCAGCCGACCCTGCTCAAGGGCCACAACAAAATGCGCGTGTTCCAGGAAGAAATTTTCGGCCCGGTGGTGGGTATCACCACCTTCAAGGACGAAGCCGAAGCCCTGGCGATTGCCAATGACAGCGAGTTCGGCCTCGGTGCCGGCCTCTGGACCCGCGACATCAACCGCGCCTACCGCATGGGCCGGGCGATCAAGGCCGGGCGCGTCTGGACCAACTGCTATCACCTGTACCCGGCGCACGCGGCGTTCGGGGGCTACAAGAAGTCCGGCGTCGGTCGGGAAAACCACAAGATGATGCTCGATCACTACCAGCAGACCAAAAACCTGCTGGTGAGTTACGACATCAATCCGTTGGGGTTCTTCTGATTCCGCAAGAACACTGAAAAACCTGTGGGAGCGGGYTTGCCCGCGATGAGGCCAGCACATTCAACATTGATGTTGAACGTCAGGCCGCCATCGCGGGCAAGCCCGCTCCCACATTGGTTTTCTGTATCCCGATCCATGTGCAACACCCCCTACCAAATCACCCCCAAAACTCCTTCGAAAGTAGCATTCGGGCACTCAACGCCCCGTGCATTAATGGCTCTACCGGAATCGCCCGGCACAAGAAGAGGATTGACCCATGTGGACTAAACCCGCGTTTACCGATCTGCGTATTGGCTTCGAAGTGACGATGTATTTCGCCAACCGTTGATTGATCACCCGGCCAGCCGTCGCGTTGGCCGGGCCTGCCTTCAGGAGCCTCCACCATGCACATTCGCGTTCTCGGTTCCGCCGCTGGTGGTGGGTTTCCACAGTGGAACTGCAACTGCCGCCAGTGCGCCGGTGTGCGCAATGGCAGCCTGCGAGCACAGCGTCGTACGCAGTCGTCGATTGCCCTGAGCGACAACGGGGTGGACTGGGTGCTGTGCAACGCATCGCCGGACATTCGTGCGCAACTCGAGAGTTTCCCTCTGTTGCAACCGGCCCGTCAGTTGCGCGATAGCGCCATCGCGGGCGTCGTGCTGCTGGACAGCCAGATCGATCATTGCACCGGCCTGTTGAGCCTGCGCGAAGGCTGTCCGCATGCCGTTTGGTGCACCGAGCGGGTGCATCAGGACCTGAGCAGCGGCTTCCCGTTGTTCAACATGCTGCGGCACTGGAATGGCGGGTTGCAGTGGCAGCCGATTGGTCTGGATCGCCAGCCGTTCAGCCTGCCGGCCTGCGAGCACCTGCAATGGCGGGCGATTCCCTTGGTCAGCAATGCACCGCCGTACTCGCCCAATCGCGGCAATCCGCAACCGGGCGACACCATTGGCTTGTTCATTGAAGACCTGCGCAGCGGTGCCTCGCTGTTCTATGCGCCGGGCCTTGGGCAAGTCGACGATGAAGTGTTGGGCTGGATGCAACGTGCCGATTGTCTGCTGCTGGACGGCACCCTGTGGCGTGATGACGAAATGCGCATCTGCGAAGTCGGCCAGAGCCTGGGCAGCGAAATGGGGCATCTGTCGCAAAGTGGCCCCGGCGGCATGCTGGAAGTGCTGGAGGGTTTTACCCGCCAGCGCAAGGTGCTGATCCACATTAACAACACCAATCCGATCCTTGATGAAGACTCGGCTGAGCGCGCCTTGCTGGAGCGACGCGGGATCGAAGTGGCTTATGACGGCATGAGTATTGAGCTGTAGCGAAGGACGCCTTCGCGGGCAAGCCCGCTCCCACAATGGATTTCTGCTGTACATGAAATGTGTGTTCACACCGAACACCTGTGGGAGCGGGCTTGCTCGCGATGAGGCCGAACCAGACGCCGCAGAACTTCCCGGAGAACCGCAATGACTGACAACGCAATGACCCCCAGCGAATTCGAAGCCGCCTTGCGTGCCAAAGGCGCCTACTACCATATTCACCATCCCTTCCATCAAGCCATGTATGCCGGGCGTGCCAGCCGCGAGCAGATCCAGGGCTGGGTGGCCAATCGTTTCTACTACCAGATCAACATTCCGCTGAAGGACGCCGCGATTCTGGCCAACTGCCCGGACCGTGACGTGCGCCGGGAATGGCTGCAACGGATTCTCGACCACGACGGCGTCCCCGGCAGCGAGGGCGGTATCGAAGCCTGGCTGCGCCTGGGTGAAGCGGTGGGGCTGGATCGCGAACAGATCCTGTCCCAGGAACTGGTGCTGCCCGGGGTGCGCTTTGCGGTGGACGCCTACGTCAATTTCGCCCGTCGCGCCTGCTGGCAGGAAGCGGCCAGCAGTTCGCTGACCGAACTCTTTGCCCCACAGATCCATCAGTCGCGACTCGACGCCTGGCCGACCCATTACCCGTGGATCGAAGCCGCCGGCTATGACTATTTCCGCACGCGCCTGAGTCAGGCCAGACGCGATGTCGAGCACGGTTTGCGCATCACCCTGGCGCACTACGTGACCGCCGAGGGGCAGCAACGCATGCTGCAGATTCTGCAATTCAAACTCGACGTGCTGTGGAGCATGCTTGATGCCATGAGCATGGCCTACGAGCTGGAACGCCCGCCGTATCACACGGTCACTGCCGAGAACGTCTGGCACCGGGGGATTGCCCTGTGAGCCTGATCAACCGCCAACAGTCACCGGCCTTGCGTCGTGGTTTTCGCCTGCAATGGGAGCCTCGCCAGGATTGCCATGTGCTGCTGTACCCCGAAGGCATGATCAAACTCAATGGCAGTGCCGGTCAGATCCTCGGTCTGGTGAACGGTCAGCGCAGTGTCGCAACGATCATCGATCTACTGGCCGCGAATTTTCCCGGTGTGCCGGGAATTGACGAGGATGTGCTGGCGTTTCTGGAGGTGGCCCATGCGCAATTCTGGATCGAGTGAGACCCCGCCGGGACCGCCGTTGTGGCTGCTCGCCGAGCTGACCTACCGTTGTCCGCTGCAATGCCCCTATTGCTCCAATCCATTGGATTTTGCCCGGCACGGCGAGGAACTGAGCACGGAAGAATGGATTCGCGTATTCCGCGAAGCGCGGGACATGGGCGCCGCTCAATTGGGCTTTTCCGGTGGCGAGCCGCTGGTACGTCAGGACCTCGCCGAGCTGATCAAGGCTGCCCGGGACATGGGTTACTACACCAACCTGATCACCTCGGGCATCGGCCTGACCGAGCAGAAAGTGCGCGACTTCAAGGTGGCCGGGCTGGACCATATCCAAATCAGCTTCCAGGCCGCTGACGAAGCGGTCAATAACATGCTCGCCGGTTCGCGCAAGGCCTTCGCCCAGAAACTCGCCATGGCCAGGGCGGTGAAAGCCCAGGGCTACCCGATGGTCCTGAACTTCGTCACCCATCGGCACAACATCGACCGGATCGCGCAGATCATCGAGTTGTGCCTGGAACTGGAAGCGGACTTCGTCGAATTGGCCACCTGCCAGTTCTACGGCTGGGCTGAACTCAATCGCGTCGGCCTGTTGCCCACCCGCGAGCAATTGCAGCGTGCCGAGCGCGTCACCAACGAATATCGCCAACGTCTGGAAGCCCAGGGCCACCCGTGCAAGTTGATCTTCGTCACCCCGGACTACTACGAAGAGCGTCCCAAAACCTGCATGAACGGCTGGGCCAATCTTTTTCTCGACATCACCCCCGACGGTACTGCCTTGCCTTGCCACAGCGCCCGGCAGTTGCCTGTGCAGTTTCCCAACGTGCGTGAACACAGCCTCTCGCACATCTGGAATGACTCGTTCGGCTTCAATCGTTTTCGCGGCGATGACTGGATGAAGGAGCCGTGCCGCTCCTGCGACGAAAAACACAAGGACCTGGGCGGCTGCCGCTGCCAGGCCTTCATGCTGACCGGCGATGCCAGCAATGCCGACCCGGTGTGCAGCAAGTCCGCGCACCACGGTGTGATCCTCAAGGCTCGCGAGGAGGCCGAGGCGCCGGGGTTGGGAATAGAACACCTGACACTGCGCAATGCGAAGACTTCACAGCTGATCTATCGCGGCTAGTCTGGCGACACAAATCCCCTGTGGGAGCGGGCTTGCCCGCGWTGAGGGTGGCACATTCAACATCGATGTCGACTGTCAGGCAGCTATCGCGGGCAAGCCCGCTCCCACAGGAGGAGTACACCGCAGGTAGGGCTACCCATTGGTCTGATTGCATTCGCAGCTGGATGGTTTAGTGTGGTTTCTACCTTCCAAAACAATAAAAACAGGCTTTCCAATGAGCCAGAGTCTCAACCAGCTGCGTAAATTCGTTTCGCCTGAAATCATCTTCGGTGCCGGTAGCCGGCACAGTGTCGGTAATTACGCCAAGACTTTTGGCGCGCGCAAGGTGCTGGTGGTCAGTGATCCCGGTGTGATTGCCGCCGGCTGGGTCGCGGATGTCGAAGCCAGCCTGCAAGCCCTGGGTATCGAATACTGCCTTTACACCGATGTCTCGCCCAACCCACGGGTCGAAGAAGTGATGCTCGGTGCCGAGATGTACCGGGAAAACCACTGCGACGTGATCGTCGCCGTCGGTGGCGGCAGCCCGATGGACTGCGGCAAAGGCATCGGCATCGTCGTCGCCCATGGCCGCAGCATCCTGGAATTCGAGGGGGTGGACACCATCCGCGTACCCAGCCCGCCGCTGATTCTGATTCCGACCACCGCCGGCACCTCGGCCGACGTCTCGCAATTCGTGATTATTTCCAACCAGCAGGAGCGCATGAAGTTCTCCATCGTCAGCAAGGCCGTAGTGCCGGATGTTTCGCTGATCGATCCGGAAACCACCCTGAGCATGGACCCGTTCCTGTCGGCCTGTACTGGCATCGACGCGTTGGTGCATGCCATCGAAGCCTTCGTGTCCACTGGCCACGGGCCGCTGACCGACCCCCACGCGCTGGAGGCTATGCGCCTGATCAATGGCAACCTGGTGCAAATGATCRCCAACCCGACCGACATCGCCCTGCGCGAGAAAATCATGCTGGGCAGCATGCAGGCCGGGTTGGCGTTTTCCAACGCCATCCTGGGCGCGGTGCACGCCATGTCCCATAGCCTCGGCGGCTTTCTCGATCTGCCCCATGGCTTGTGCAATGCGGTGCTGGTGGAGCATGTCGTTGCCTTCAATTACAACTCGGCACCGGACCGCTTCAAGGTGATTGCCGAGACCTTCGGCATCGACTGCCGAGGCCTGAATCACCGCCAGATCTGCGGGCGTCTGGTCGAACACCTGATCGCCCTCAAGCACGCCATCGGCTTTCACGAAACCCTCGGTTTGCATGGCGTCAGGACCTCGGACATTCCGTTCCTGTCGCAGCATGCCATGCACGATCCGTGCATCCTGACCAACCCGCGTGAATCCAGTCAGCGTGATGTCGAGGTCGTCTATGGCGAAGCCCTCTGACGAGCAGCAACGGGCTCTGGCGGGGCTACTCGGGTTAGGCAGCCATTCGGCGCGCAAGAGTCATTACCCGGAATTGGCCGCGCGGCTCGACGAACTGGAAGCCGAGCGCAATCGCTACAAATGGCTGTTCGAAAACGCGGTGCAGGGAATTTTTCAGGCCAGCCTGCAAGAAGGCATGCGGGCCGCCAACCCCGCGCTGGCGCATATGCTTGGTTATCAGGACCCGCAGGAGGTGCTGTTCTCCCTGACCGACCTGGCCAGTAACCTGTTCGTCGACGGCGCGCAGGAGTTGGAAAACATCGGCGAAATCCTCAGGCACCAGTGCAGCCTCCATGGCTATGAGACCCGTCTGCGCCGCAAGGACGGCAGCCACCTCGATGTGTTGATGAACCTGCTGCTCAAGCCCGGTCAGGAGGGACTGGTGGAAGGCTTCGTCGCCGATATCACCGAGCGAAAACTGGCGCAGCAACGCCTGCAGCAACTCAACGACGAACTGGAGCAACGCGTCACCGCGCGCACCGATGAATTGTTGGAAGCCAACCGCAACCTGCAACAGCAGATTACTCAGCGTAAACAGATTGCCCGCGCCCTGCGCGATGCCCGCGACGCCGCCGAGGCGGCCAACCGCAGCAAGGACAAGTACCTCGCTGCCGCCAGTCACGACCTGCTGCAACCACTTAACGCCGCGCGCTTGCTGATATCGACGTTGCGTGAACGCAAACTGCCCGACGTCGAGCAGGTACTGGTCGAGCGCACCCATCAGGCGCTGGAAGGCGCGGAAGATCTGCTCACTGATTTGCTGGATATTTCCCGACTCGATCAAGCGGCGGTCAAACCAGACATCGGTCTGTATCGTCTGGACGAATTGCTCGGGCCGCTGGTTTCCGAGTTTCAGTCGGTCGCCGAAGCGGCCGGTCTGAATCTGCGGGTGCATGTGGGCGATTACGCCATCAGCACCGATCTGCGCCTGATGACCCGCATCCTGCGTAATTTTCTCAGTAACGCCTGCCGCTACACCGATGAGGGGAGCGTTCTGCTTGCGGCCCGCCGACGGGGAGCCATGCTGCGCCTGGAAGTCTGGGACACCGGGCGCGGCATCGCTGCGGACCGACTGGATTCGATTTTCCTGGAGTTCAACCAACTCGACGTCGGACGCGCTGCCGACCGCAAAGGCGTGGGGTTAGGACTGGCCATCGTTGAACGCATCGCCAAGATTCTGGGTTATCAGGTTCGGGTTAAATCGTTGCCAGGGCGTGGTTCGCTGTTCAGCATCGACGTACCGATTGCCCATGAGGTGCCGCTACCGATCAGTCAGGCCACACCTCAGTTGAGCACGGGCAATCCCTTGCCTGGCCGACGTTTGCTGGTGCTGGACAACGAAGTGAGCATTCTCGAGAGCATGAGCGCGCTGCTTGGGCAGTGGGGGTGCGAGGTGGTCACGGCCACCGACGAATCCTCCGCGCTGGCGGCCCTGCGCGGGCAACCACCGGAGCTTATTCTGGCGGACTATCACCTCGATCACGGCATTGTCGGGTGCGATGTGGTCAGGCATTTGCGCGAGCATTTCGGCCAGGCTATTCCGGCGGTGATCATCACGGCGGACCGTACGGACCAGTGTCGACGCTCATTGCAGAGACTCGGCGCACCGCTGCTGAACAAACCGGTGAAACCCGGCAAGCTGCGCGCGGCGCTGAGTCAAATGCTCGGATAGTGGCGTGGTCAGAGCGCACGATACTGCAGGCTGAAGCCGAGCTCAGCCGACTGGCCTTGCTCCAGCAAGCGCAAACCTGGCCGACCCGGCAGGTGATGTGCGTTGACTGGGTGGCTCACCGGTTCGATGCAGAAAAACCCCAGGTCGACCGGGCAGTACAGCAGGTAGTAGTCGCTGCCGGTGGCCTGGCATTCAAGCGCATAACCGAGGTCGGGTTGCTGGATCAGGCAATGGCCGTCCCAGTGACAGAAACCGTTGTCGACCAGCGTCGCGGGTAATGCGCCCGGTTGCTGAAAGTCCCAGGCGGCGGGCAGCTCAATCAACTCGGTCGGCAGTTTCGAGCTATCGCACAACCAGACTTGCTCGGCCTTGGCCTGTAGCTGCGTGTTGGCGGTGCGTGGAAAGTAGGGGTGCAGACCGAGCCCATGCCAGGCAGCGCGGTCGGCCAAATGAGTGACCTGCAATTCGACGCTTAATCGACCCTTGCTCAGATGGAAGCGTTGGCGGGCGCGATAGGCGAACGGCGTGGTGCTGTCGAGTTGCAGGATGACTTCGTCGACGGCGTGCGACACCACCTGCCACGGTTGTTGCCAGGCACTGCCGTGAATGGGCAGCGGATCGGTGAGGCTGTTGGGCGTCAGGGCCAGCCAGCCATCGGGGCAGTCGAAGCCGCCTTCGGCGATTCGGTTGGACCATGGCACCAGGGGATAGCAGCCGAGTTTGCCCGGCAAACCGGTGTTCAGCGCTTGGGCATCGTTGTGACGCAACAGCGGTTGCCCCGTGCTGTGAACCGTCCAGTTGACGATGCTGCCGCCGTGCTCGGGGGCGAGGGTGAGGCGGGTGAATTCGTCTTCGAGCTCTAGAATCTTTGGCGTCATCTAAATGGGTTCCAAATATGAGAACACTAACCTTGTAGCAGCTGGCGAAGCCTGCGTTCGGCTGCGCAGCAGTCGTAAAACCATATTGCACGGTGCATCAGAAAGACCGCATTCACCGGATTGACGACTGCTGCGCAGCCGAACGCAGGCTTCGCCAGCTGCTACAGGTGATCGGCGGTGGTTCATGCGTTGAACTGAGGTTCGGGCAACCCGGTAACGCCTGGATTGAGGGCAAACACACCACCGGCCAGAGACTGCTCATCTTGGTCGTCACCGGGGCGGATCGAGGTCACGAACAGCGTGTCCAGTCGACTGCCACCGAAGGCGCACATGGTAGGCTTTTTCACCGGGACGGCGAGCGAGCGATCCAGGCGGCCGTCCGGGGTAAAGCGGTGAATCAGCCCGGCGTCATTGCCGCAGATCCAGTAGCAGCCATCGGCATCGACAGCGGCACCGTCGGGGCGGCCGGGGAACTGCTGCATGTCGACGAACAGCCGCCGATTGGACGGTATGCCGCTGCCGATGTCGTAGTCAAAGGCCCAGATCTGCTGGACCGAAGGATGAGAGTCAGAGAGGTACATCGTGCGACCATCCGGGCTGAAACCCAGGCCGTTGGGGACGATAAACCCGCCGAGTTGCGCCGCAAGTGGCCCGCGTTCACCGGCGCTGTAGCGATAAAGCGCGCCATCGGCCGCGTTGGCACCCATGTTCAGCACCATGCTGCTCGCCCAGAAACGGCCCTGGCGATCGCAGCGCCCATCATTCAAACGCATGTCGGTCCGGGCATGGTCGACATGCGCCAACAAGCGACTGTCGAGGCTGCCGTCGTTGTGCGTGTGCAAATGGAAAAAACCGCTTTCCATCCCGGCCACCCAGCCACCGTCGCGGTGGCGGGTGATGCACGCGAGCATCTCCGGTGCTGTCCACGTAT
The DNA here is from genome assembly GCF_056405815.1 of Pseudomonas sp. P1_F1_2. Taxonomy (NCBI): domain Bacteria; kingdom Pseudomonadati; phylum Pseudomonadota; class Gammaproteobacteria; order Pseudomonadales; family Pseudomonadaceae; genus Pseudomonas; species Pseudomonas sp. P1_F1_2. The sequence goes on from NZ_JBFUBK010000013.1 coordinate 61,153, forward strand.
GGACATCGCCGCTAGCGGCACTCCAGCGTTGCAGGCTCCCGGCAGGAATATCCACCCAGTACAGGGCGTTTTCCTCGTGGACCCACACCGGGCATTCACCGACGGCGTTACGGGCATCGACAATCAATTCGGCTTGCATGGCGCCTCATTCCCTTGGGTTTTTGTAGTGGGGTTCAACCGGGGAGCAGGGCGTCAGTCACCAAACGGGCCGGCCGCGCAAAAGGCGCCGCCCTGGTAGACACGGGCCGGATCATCGGCGGCTGGCATCGGCTGGGTTTCGACTTTTTCGCGGAACACTTCGGAAGTGTCGTTCGGGGCATAGCCCAGGTGCGCAGCGTAGCGGTTGTCCCACCAGATGTCCTTGTTGTCGGACATGCCGTAGACCACGGTGTGGCCGACATTCGGGGTGTACAAGGCTTGTTCGAGCAATTGGGTCAGGTCGCCGAAGCTCAGCCAGGTGCTCATCATCCGGCGGTTGTGCGGTTCCGGGAACGAAGAGCCGATCCGCACGCTGACGGTTTCGATGCCATAGCGATCGAAGTAGAAGGTGGCCATGTCTTCGCCRTAGGATTTGGACAAACCGTAATAGCTGTCCGGACGGTGAGGCGAGCGGGCGTCGATGACTTCGTCCTGCTTGTAGAAGCCGATGACGTGGTTGGAGCTGGCGAAGATCACTCGCTTGACGCCATGACGGCGTGCCGCTTCATAGATGTGGAATACGCCGCAGATGTTGGCGCCGAGGATCTGCTCGAACGAGTGCTCGGTCGACACGCCACCGAAGTGCAGGATCGCGTCCACGCCTTCGACCAGTTGATGCACCGCTTGCTTGTCGGCGAGGTCGCACGGCACGACTTCTTCACGGTCATCAATAGCCGGGGCGATGTCGGCGATGTCCGACAGGCGAATGACATTGGCGTAAGGGCGCAAGGTTTCGCGCAAGACTTTACCCAGGCCACCGGCGGCGCCGGTCAGCAGCAGGCGATTGAAAGGGGAGCGGGCGGTTGAAGTGGTCGTCATGGGGAATCCTGGGCAATCAGATTGTTGTTATTGACTCGTTGTAGGTTGTCATACGACTGTGCAGAAGTATCGTAAGGCTTTCCGGGTGTTGTCAACGTGACGTTGGTTGAAATGGACGGAGGGTTGTTTCCTCCTGCACAAACGCTAAACCTCCCGACTGGAAAGCCACCCCTGTAGGAGCAAAGCTTGCTCGCGATTGCGGTAGTTCAGTCAACTCATTTGCTGACTGAAAGATAGCCATCGCGAGCAAGCTCGGCTCCCACAGGGGTGGGGTAATTCCTGAAAACGTCGGTGTTACAACAACGAAATCGGGTAGTTGATGAAGATACGGTTTTCATCAAATTCGTTGGTGCTGAAGCTCTTGCGGATGGAAGCGTTGCGCCACTTGATGTTGAGGTTTTTCAGCGGGCCGCTTTGCACGGTGTAGGCCAGTTCCGATTCGCGACCCCATTCTTCACCGTCGGTGATCTTTCCGGTGTGCACGTTATCGCCGCTGATGTAGCGGTTCATCATCGTCAGGCCGGGAACGCCCAGGGCGACGAAGTTGTAGTCGTGGCGCACTTGCCAGGATTTTTCCCTGGCGTTGTCGTAGCTGGAGTTGTAGCTGTCGTTCGCCAGAGTGCCGCCGCTCGTGCCGTTGACGCGCATCCATTGATCGTCACCGGTCAGTTTTTGCAGTCCGACGTAGAAGGTGTTGCCGCCGTATTTGGCAGAGAGCAAGGCGAATGCGGTTTTGTTGTCGAGGTCGCCGGCCAGGGCGCTGCCGTTTTCTTTGCCGATGAAATAGCCCAGGTTGGCGCCGAGGGTCCAGTCGCCGATTGGCTGGCTGTGGCTCAGGTTGAAATACTGTTGCTGGTAGATATCGCTGAGTTCCGCGTACCAGACGCCGACCTGGGTGCGCTTGTCGTTGAACGCGTATTCACCGCCACCGAAGTTGAAGCGGTCCGAGGTGATCGCCGCCGATTTGCCGTTCATGAACATGTCTTCCATGCTCGCATCGTTACGCGGGCTATTTTGCTGGAACTGGCCGCCGTACAGCGTCAGGCCGCTGATCTCGGTGGACGTCAACTGGCCACCGCGGAAGGTTTGCGGCAGCGAACGACCGTCGTCCGAACGCAGGATCGGCAGCACCGGCATCCACTCGCCGACCTTCACTTCGGTTTTACTCACTTTCATCTTCCCGGCCACCGCCAGACGACCAAAGTCATCAACTGGGCGGCCGTCGCTGCCAATCGGCAGCAATTGGGTGCCGCCCGTGCCTTTGCCGCCATCGAGCTTGATCGACAACAGGCCCAGCGCATCGACGCCAAAACCCACCGGGCCCTGTGTGAACCCGGACTTGGTGTCGAGAATAAAGTTTTGCGTCCACTCTTCAGCCTTGCCCTGCGGATACGCCGGGTTGACGTAGTTGCGGTTGAAGTAGGCGTTGCGCAAATTGAGCGTCGCCTTGGCGTCATCGGCAAAACCTTCGGCATGACTGGTCATCGGCAGGGCGAGGGCCAGGCCGCTGCATCCAATGAGGCTTAGGGTATGACGGCGTTTAAAAGTCGGACGTGGGGTGCAGGCGGACGAATTGCGGGCGAGCTTGCTCACTGTGACGCTCCCTTACTTCTTGTTGTTTTTATTTTTGTCATACGTCGTCGTACAACATTGGCGGCGATTATTTGCGAGGCCTCGACGGGTTGTCAATTAGAAGTTGTACGACGACATGGCCGGTCGTCGCGGATGTCGACGAAACCGTGGGAGGGTGTCAGCTGGAAATCATGGGGGGCAGGGTGCCCAAGAGGGAGACGGTGGCGACAGCGCCAATCCCCAGCAGCCATTCGAGGATTACGCTGGTTTTCAGGGTTGCCAGGCGCTGCTCGCAATCGTCTATGCGCAGGCGATTGAACAGTGCCAGGCCCAGCATTGCGGCAATCAGCACCACCTTGATCAACAGAATCAACGCGAAACCGGTGAACAGGGGTGTGGGCCAAATGACGCCGGTAAGGACTCGAACATTGATCAATCCGGTGATCAGCAACCCCGCCACCAACGCGTAACCGACACCACTGAAACGCAGCAGAATCGCTTTGATGGGCTGTGCTGCCGGTTGTCGCAAGATCATCACCAACAGCAACAACCCGCCGAGCCAGGCGCCCACGCAGCTCAGGTGCACGACTTGGTTGAGGATCAGCAATTGGCCGTTGAGGCCGTCCAGCATGCCACCGTGACCGACCGGGGCGAGGGTTGCCAGCAACAGGCTGGCGAGGCCGATTTGCAGAGGGGTGTGCGCCCGCCACGGCGACATCAGCAGCGCTACCAACAAAGCGTTGAGCAGCAAATGCCAGCGCCAGACTTGACCGAAAAACGTATTGCCCAGCACCAGGTGCAGGGTCGACGGATCAACCGCCGCTTCCCAGGCACCGGCCATGCTTGCGGTACTCAGCAGCAACCAGGCCACGCCGCTGACCAACGCCACTGCTGCCAGCCAGCGAGTTGTCATCGTCAGCCGTCGATCAAGGTGTTCAGCGCTGCCCTTGAGCAGCAGTGGCCTGAACACCCATGCTCCAAACAGCATCAGCACCACGGTGAAATGCACAAAGCGACACAGCACCATCGCGCTGATCATGAATTACTGGCCGACCTTGAAGGCGTAGGCGCCTTCGCTTTTGTGGGTGTCGACCGAGACCGCGTGCCATTCGACTTTATAGGTGCCCGCCGTCAGCGGTTCGGCAGGCGTGACGATCAGGGTCTTCTTGTCGCTGCCTTCGCTGGTGAGGCTCTTCACGGGCACGGCGGCACCGTCCTTGCTGAGCATGACCTTGGTGAAGCTCGCCTCGACACCTTCGGAAAACTCCAGGCGCAGCTCCGATGGCGTGCTCACGGTGCTGTCGGCCGCCGGGGTCTGGCTTTTCAGATGAGCATGGGCAAACACCGACGAAGCGCCAAGCAGCGAGGAGAGCAGGGCGGTGGTGACCAGAGCTTTCTTGAGCATCGTGAGTTCCTATGAGTCAAGTTCGGAGTCAAGTTCGGAGGCAGGTTTGAAGTGGCGTCAGTTTAGCCGTCGAAAGCCTGGTGTACAGAGTTTCGTTTTAGCCTGTCGCCGCGACGTAGAGCGGATGCTAGTCTTGGTCAACGCAGGTGTCGGGGAGCCCATATGGGCAATCACAAGATCGGGATTCGTCGCAGTAACGTCGAGAAAATTCTGCTGGGGGCGGAAAAGGTCTTCGCCGAAAAAGGTTTTGGCGGCACCGCCATGGCTGATATCGCCGCGCAGGTGCAATTGCCGCGATCCAACCTGCATTACTACTTCAGCACCAAGACCGAACTGTACAGCGCAGTGCTGTTCGACCTGCTGGAAGTCTGGAAACAGGATGCGTTGTGCTTCGAGATGTTCGACGATCCCCGCGTGGTGCTCAGCAGCTACATCCGCGCCAAGATGAACCACTCGCGCAGCCGGCCTTACGGTTCGAAAGTGTGGGCCAACGAAATCATCCACGGCGCACCGACATTGGGTGAGGCCCTGGACGCCAGCCTTTACGACTGGGCCAAGATGAAAGAAGCGAAAATTCGCCAGTGGGTGGACGATAAACGCATCTTGCCGGTGGAGCCTTCGAGCCTGCTGTACATGATCTGGGCGTCGACCCAGCATTACGCGGACTTTGATCATCAGGTGAACATTCTCAATGACCATCAGCCGTTATCGGACATGCAATTCGAGCGGGCGGTGCAGACGGTGACCAGTGTAATTTTGCGCGGGATCGGGCTGGAGCCTTGAGATTTTCTGTGAGGCTGCTGGCCTCATCGCGGGCAAGCCCGGCTCCCACTGATCCTGTGGGAGCCGGGCTTGCCCGCGATGGCGTCAATTCAACCACCGCCTGCTTCAAGGTGAGACATGGTACGGATTCCTCGGATCATGATTCCAATCCAGAAACGGCTTGCCCGTGTCCATCGGCACCATCTCGATACAGTCCTGCACCGGGCAGGTGATCTGGCACAAATTGCAGCCCACACACTCCTCATCGATCACGGCATATTGATGCGTCCCGTCTGCCTGCTTCAGGCTGGCGATCGCCTGATGCGACGTGTCCTCGCACGCGATGTGGCAGCGCCCGCAACCGATACACGCCTCCTGATCGATTTTCGCGATCACCTGATAATTGATATCGAGGTACTTCCAGTCCGTGGTATTGCCCACCGCGCGCCCCGTAAATTGCGAAACACTGGTGTAACCCTGACTGTCCATCCAGCGTGACAAGCCGTCCTTCATCTCCTCGACAATCCGGAAACCATGCAGCATCGCCGCCGTGCACACCTGCACCGAGCCACTGCCCAGCGCAATGAATTCCGCCGCGTCGCGCCAACTGCCAATGCCGCCAATGCCGGAGATCGGCAGGCCTTGAGTCTGCGGATCACGGGCGATTTCGGCGACCATGTTCAGCGCAATCGGCTTCACCGCCGAGCCGCAGTAACCGCCATGAGTGCTCTGGCTGCCCACGATCGGGTTGGCGACCATGCGCTCCAGATTGACACTGGTAATCGAGTTGATCGTATTGATCAGCGACACCGCATCTGCGCCACCGCGATGGGCCGCGCGGGCGGCGACGCGGATGTCGGTAATGTTTGGCGTGAGCTTGACGATCACCGGCAGTGAGCAATACGTCTTGCACCAGCGAGTGACCTGTTCGACGTACTCTGGCACCTGGCCGACCGCCGCACCCATGCCACGTTCCGGCATACCGTGGGGGCAACCGAAATTCAGTTCGATGCCATCGGCGCCGGTGGCCTCCACCAGCGGCAGAATGTGTTTCCAGGACTCTTCGACACAGGGCACCATCAGCGACACGATCAGCGCGCGGTCGGGCCAGTCCTTTTTGACTTGGGTGATTTCCCGCAGGTTGATCTCCAGCGAACGGTCGGTGATCAACTCAATGTTGTTGAAACCCACCACCTCACGGTTGGCGCCGAAGTGCGCCGAATAGCGCGACGATACGTTGACCGCCGCCGGGTCTTCACCCAGGGTCTTCCAGACCACGCCACCCCAGCCAGCTTCGAAGGCGCGGACCACGTTGTAGGCCTTGTCGGTGGGTGGCGCGGAGGCCAGCCAGAACGGATTGGGGGCTTTGATGCCGGCAAAGACAATCGAGAGATCGGCCATTTACGCAGCCTCCACATTGAGCTTGAGTTGAGCGTTGATCGCCTCGGCGGCACGCTTGCCGTGCTGCACGGCTTGCACGGTGAGGTCCTGATCGAGGCTGGTGCAGTCGCCACCGGCATACACGCCGGGGATGCTGGTGCGCAGGTGTTCGTCCACTTTGATGCGCTCACCCTGACGCTTGAGTTCGCGGGCCAGCGGGTCGGCCAGGGCGCTGCCGTCAAAGGCCTGGCCGATGGCTTTGAAGATGGCGTCGGCGGCCAGTTCGAAGGTTTGTCCGGTGGTGTGCAGGCGACCGTCTACCAAATGGGTGCGGGCAAAGCGCATGCCGCGCACGTTGCCTTGATCATCGAGCAACACTTCTTCCGGTTGGGCCCACGTCAGCAACCGCACCTGATTGGCTTTGGCGATGTCCTGTTCGTGACCGGTAGCGCCCATGTCTTCAACGCCACGGCGGTACACCAGGTTCACATCGTGAGCGCCCAGACGCGCCATTTGCACGGCCATGTCGATGGCGGTGTTGCCGGCGCCGAGGACGATGCAATGATCCGCCAGCGGCAGTTGAGTCAGGTCATCGGCCTGGCGCAGTTCACGAATGTAATCGGTGGCGGCCAACAGGCCAGGCGCCTCTTCGTGGGGCAGGCCAAGTTGTTTGCTGGCGTTCAGGCCAAGGCCGAGAAACACTGCGTCGAATTGCTGATGCAGTTCGCTCAAGGTCAGGTTGTCGCCGAGTTTTTGCCCGTGGCGAATCTCGATTCCGCCGATCTGCAACAGAAAATCCAGCTCCTTCTGTGCGTAATCGTCCACCAGTTTGTATTTGGCGATTCCATATTCGTTGAGGCCGCCGGCCTTTTCCCGGGCTTCGAAGATCACCACGTCATGGCCATGCATCGCGCTGCGGTGGGCGCAGGACAAACCGGCCGGGCCGGCACCGACCACGGCAATGCGTTTGCCGGTGGCGGCAGCGCGCTGGAAGGGATGTTCGCTGAAGTGCGCGTTGTCGACCGCGTAGCGTTGCAGCAGGCCGATCAGCACCGGGGCGCATTCATGGTCGTTGTTGCGCACGCAGGCTTGCTGACAGAGGATTTCGGTGGGGCATACCCGGGCGCAACTGCCACCGAGGATGTTCGCCGAGAGGATTTTTTTCGCCGCGCCCTGAACGTTTTCCTGATGGATGTTGCGGATGAACGACGGAATATCGATTTCGCTCGGGCAGGCGTTCACGCACGGCGCGTCGTAGCAATACAGGCAACGCGAGGCTTCCAGATGCGCCTGGCGATCGTTGAGTGGCGGCGCCAGGTCGGTGAAATGACCGGCGAGGGCGGCCGCATTCTCATAGGGATGCGGGAGGTGGTTCAGGGTCTTGATCACGGTATTGGCCTCACGGTGATGGAGGTGCTGCCTCTGGTGGGCATTGTTTTTGTGTTGTCAGGGCTGACGCCATCGCGGGCAAGCCCGCTCCCACAGTTGAAATGCGTTCCCTTGTAGGAGTCGGGCTTGCCCGCGATAGGCCGAAGGCCGCTCTCAGCGTTTCACAGCAGCTGGCTTATTCAACTCAGCCCGCTTGCTCAGCAATTCAAACACCGCCGGATACGCCGGCCGTTCGACATACCGCCCCGCACCGCGCTCGGCGCGCAAATCGCCATCGGCCCAGACCACACGGCCCTGGCTGATGGTGTGGCTCGGCACACCGCGCACGGTCTTGCCTTCGAAGATGTTGAAGTCGACCTGCTGGTGGTGCGTCTTGGCTGAAATCGTCCGCGTACCTTGCGGGTCCCACAGCACCAGGTCCGCATCCGCGCCGACCCGAATCGCGCCTTTGCGTGGGTAGAGGTTGAAGATCTTCGCGGTATTGGTGGAGGTCAGCGCGACGAAATGCTGCATCGACAGACGTCCGGTGTTCACCCCTTCATCCCAGAGCACGGCCATGCGGTCTTCGATGCCGGCGGTGCCGTTGGGGATTTTGCTGAAGTCGTCGCGCCCGGCGGCTTTTTGCTCAGCGCAGAAGCAGCAGTGGTCGGTCGCGGTGGTGTGCAGGTTGCCCGATTGCAGGCCGTGCCACAGAGCCTCTTGATGACCGCGAGGACGGAAGGGGGGACTCATCACGTAACCGGCGGCGGTTTGCCAATCCGGGTGTTGATAGACGCTGTCGTCCAGCAACAGATGCCCGGCGAGCACTTCGCCGTAGACTTGCTGGCCTTTGCTGCGGGCGTAGGTGATTTCGTCGAGGGCTTCTTTGGTCGAGACATGCACCAGGTACAGCGGCGTGCCCAGGGTCTCGGCGATACGGATCGCCCGGCTGGCCGCTTCACCTTCAACCTGCGAAGGCCGTGACAGGGGGTGTGCTTCAGGGCCGGTGATGCCCTGGGCCATCAACTTGCGTTGCAGGTGATAAACCAGCTCGCCGTTTTCGGCATGCACGGTGGGCACCGCGCCGAGTTCCAGGCAACGTTCGAAACTCGCCACCAGCGTATCGTCGGCGGCCATGATCGCATTCTTGTATGCCATGAAATGCTTGAAGCTGTTGACGCCATGATGGTTAACCAGCTCAGCCATGTCCTCGCGCACCTGTTCGCTCCACCAGGTGATCGCCACATGGAAACCGTAATCCGACGCTGACTTTTCAGCCCAGCCGCGCCACTGGTGAAACGCCTCCATCAGCGATTGCTGCGGATTGGGAATCACGAAGTCAATGATCGACGTGGTGCCACCGGCCAGTCCTGCCGCCGTGCCACTGAAAAAGTCTTCACTGGCCACGGTACCCATGAAGGGCAGTTGCATGTGCGTGTGCGGATCGATGCCGCCGGGCATCAAGTACTGGCCGCTGCCGTCGAGCACTTCGGCACCCGCCGGAACGTCAAGATTGTCGCCGATGGCTTTAATCACGCCGTCGGCGCAATAGACGTCGGCGCGATAACTTTCATCATGGGTAATAACGGTGGCGCCACGGATCAACAGAGACATTCCGAGTTCCTCGCAGGCAATGACCGGCTTGGGCCGGTTCTAACTGTTTTATATAAATCGGCGTCAACAGGTGTATTCCTGTCAACGCTGTCAAGAATTGAAGCTAGTCTGAGTTTATGAATTCAGCAAGAATATTTTTTATAAGCTTATAGCCAGTTTAACCAGTTGATTAATAAAGATTAAATGTGCAAATCACCAAAATGGTGAGGCTGCTCACCAATTTGACGCACTTGACAGGATGGGAAAATGGTCAAGATTTTCTATGTGAAATCAACTGTTTGAACAGGGTCTATGATTGATGCGCCTCGATTGAAAAAAAAGCGGTGCACCCGTTTGAGGCCTGATGTTTCGGACAACTTGCCTGGCATTCGGCCTGAGTGAACGGGCAAGTCACCGAGGACTCAGCGGGTATATAAATAAAACTGATAAACATCAGTTGGTTGCAAGGTTTTATGGAACTGCCCGATGCGCAATCGGGGACGTTCGGCATGCTTATTGATGCCATCCGCCCTTGATGAGCAAAAAAATAATTCAAAGAACAGTGGAGCGGCCATGCAACAGATCAGATCGCAAGTGACCGAGCGCGACGGCTTGTACGAGCTCGAAGCCGGCAGTGACGTCCTCGACAGTCTCCGTTATAACCACGACATCGCCCCGACCAAGGTGGCCGAACGAACCTGGAACAAATGGCACATCACCGCGTTGTGGGTCGGCATGGCGATTTGTGTGCCCACTTACACCCTTGGCGGTGTGCTGACTGCCTACTTCGGCCTGAGCGTCGGTGAAGCGCTGTTGGCGATTCTGTTTGCCAACATCATCGTGTTGATTCCCCTGACCCTGAACGCCTTTGCCGGCACCAAGTACGGCATTCCGTTTCCGGTGCTGCTGCGTTCGTCCTTTGGCGTCCTCGGTTCCAACATTCCCTGTCTGATCCGTGCCGTGGTGGCGTGCGGCTGGTTTGGTATCCAGACGATGTTCGGCGGCCTGGCGATTCACCTGTTCCTCGGTTCGGTGTTCGAGGGCTGGAAGTCGTTGGGTGGCACCGGCGAGGTCATCGGCTTCATGGTGTTCTGGGCGTTGAACCTGTGGGTCGTGATCCGTGGCGCCGAGTCGATCAAGTGGCTGGAAACACTGTCTGCGCCGCTGCTGGTCGCGGTGGGCGTGGGGTTGCTGGTGTGGGCGATGCCGAATGTCTCAATGACCGAATTGCTGGCGATTCCGGCCAAGCGTCCTGAAGGCGCTGGCGTGGCCAGTTACTTCGCCGCCGGGCTGACCGCCATGGTCGGATTCTGGGCCACGCTGTCGCTGAACATTCCTGACTTCAGCCGCTATGCGAAAAGCCAGAAGGACCAGATTGTCGGGCAGATCATCGGCCTGCCGCTGACCATGTTCCTGTTCGCCTCCCTTGGCGTGGTCATGACCGCGGCGTCGGTGAAACTGGTCGGTGTGACGGTTTCCGACCCGGTCACGTTGATCGGCCATATCCAGAGCCCGTTCTGGGTGGCGATTGCCATGGCGCTGATCATCATCGCCACGCTGTCCACCAACACCGCCGCCAACATCGTTTCGCCCACCAATGACTTCCAGAACATCGCGCCCAAACTGATCAATCGCACCACGGCGGTGCTGCTGACCGGCCTGGTGGGGCTGGCGCTGATGGCCCATGAACTGCTGAAAAAACTCGGCTTGATCGTCTCGGACCTCAGCCTGGAAACCGTCTATTCCAACTGGTTGCTCGGTTATTCCAGCCTGCTCGGGCCCATCGCCGGGATCATGGTGGTGGACTATTTCCTGATCAAGAAACAGCAACTGGACCTGGCCGGGCTCTATCGCGATGACGTGTATCCGGCCTGGAACTGGTTCGGGTTTATCGCCTTCGGTGTGCCGGTGGCGTTGACGCTGCTGTCGTTGGGCAGCGATGCGTTCAGCTGGTTTTACAGCTACGGCTGGTTCACCGGGTCGGCGCTGGGCGGGTTGATTTATTACGGGTTGTGCTCGTTTCGGCCTGACCCGTCCGTAGCGAAATCTGCGGTGTGACGGATGGCCTCTTCGCGGGCAAGCCCGCTCCCACAGGGGAATGCATTCCAAATGTGGGAGCGGGCTTGCCCGCGAAGACGGCCTCACCGACACCAATGAAACGTCTGAAGAAACCTATAACAACTGCCTGAGGAGATCACCATGAACGCTGCCGTAGACGTTCTGCAATCCACCCATCAGCACATCAACCGCGACCGCTTGTGGGCCTCACTCATGGAGCTCGCCAAACTCGGCGCCACGGTCAAGGGCGGCGTCTGTCGCCTGGCCCTGACTGACCTCGACCGTCAGGCCCGGGACATCTTCGTCAACTGGTGTGAAGACGCCGGCTGCACCGTCAGCATCGATGCCGTGGGTAACATCTTCGCCCGCCGTCCGGGGCGCAATCCGAACCTGCCACCGGTCATGACCGGCAGCCATATCGACACCCAGCCTACCGGCGGCAAGTTCGATGGCTGCTTCGGCGTCCTGGCCGGCGTCGAAGTGCTGCGCACCCTCAATGACCTGAAGATTGAAACCGAAGCGCCGCTGGAAGTGGTGGTCTGGACCAACGAAGAAGGTTCGCGCTTCGCGCCCTGCATGATGGGTTCTGGCGTCTTCGCCGAAAAATTCACCCTCGAAGAAACCCTGGCCAAAGTCGACGCCGAAGGCATCACCGTCGGCGAAGCGCTGAACGCTATCGGTTACGCAGGCCCGCGTAAGGTCAGTGGCCACGCGGTGGGCGCCTATTTTGAAGCCCACATCGAGCAAGGCCCGATCCTTGAAGACGAACACAAAACCATCGGTGTGGTGATGGGCGCGCTCGGCCAGAAATGGTTCGACCTCAAACTGCGTGGCGTCGAAGCCCACGCCGGCCCGACGCCGATGCACTTGCGCAAGGACGCCCTGGTCGGCGCCGCGGTGATCGTCGGCGCACTCAACCGCGCCGCCCTCAGCCATCAACCTCACGCCTGCGGCACCGTCGGCTGCCTGCAAGCCTATCCCGGCTCACGCAACGTCATCCCCGGTGAAGTGCGCATGACCCTCGACTTCCGCCATCTGGAACCGGCACGCCTGGACTCGATGATCGCCGAAGTTCGCGAGGTGATCGAAAGCACTTGCAAGGCACATGGCCTGACCTTCGAACTCACCCCGACCGCCGACTTCCCGCCGCTGTACTTCGACAAGGGCTGCGTCGAAGCGGTACGCGGCGCGGCGCAAGGGTTGGGCTTGTCGCACATGGACATCGTCAGCGGGGCAGGGCACGACGCGATCTTCCTCGCCGAACTGGGCCCGGCCGGCATGATCTTCGTACCGTGCGAAGGCGGCATCAGCCACAACGAAATCGAAAACGCCGCGCCGGACGATCTGGCGGCCGGGTGTGCGGTGTTGCTGCGGGCGATGCTGGCGGCCTCGGCGGCGATTGCCAAGGGGGAATTGGCGGCCTGAAACGCCTGACGTGCGCTGAGAAAACACAGCGCACGCCGCTTGATCGTCTGGCGTCATGTCTGTGATTTCAGTGCTGCAAAGTGCGCCGCGCTGGCCTGGACCGAAGCTATGGCCGTACACAGGTTCTTCGCACGATCCCAGCCCTGTGCGGTCGTAATCTTCACAAAGCGCCGCTGAACGTGTGGAGATCCGATGAGCCAGGACGTCCTGAGTACCGAGACCAATCGTCGCCAGTTGCAGCAGATCATTGCCGGCTTGACCGACGGCGTGATTCTGCTGGAGCCAGACCAGAGCCTTCTCTGGGCCAATGATGCTGCGCTGGCCATGCACGGTGTCGGGCAGATCAGCGAACTGGGTGCCAATGCCCGTGAGTACGCCAAACGCTTCATCTTGCGCTATCGCAACAATCACCCGGTGCCGAAGGAAAACTACCCGATCAACCGTGTCGCCCGGGGTGAAACCTTCAGCGATGTGCTGGTGGAAGTAACGCCGTCCGACGATGAAGAACGCACTTGGGTGCACAACGTGCGCAGCATGGTGCTGGCCGACAGCGCCGGTGAACCGCAATCGCTGGTGTTGATCATCAACGACGTCACCGAGTGGGCCGGCGCCGAGCGGCGTTTCGAAAAAACGTTCAATGCCAACCCGGCTCCGGCCGTGATCTGTCGCCTCAGCGATTTGCGTTACATCAAGGTCAACAGCGGCTTTTTGGATATGACCGGTTTTGCCCGCGATCAGGTCATCGGCGCGTCGGCCTATGAATTGGATGTGCTGGAGGGCGCGGAAAACCGAAACCTGGCGATTGAGCGTTTGCGTGACCAAGCCACGATTCCGCAAATGCAGGCCCAGTTGCGATTGCCTGACGGCGGCAGCAAGCAGGTGATCGTCGCCGGGCAGCCGCTGGAGTTGAACGAAGAAGCCTGCATGCTGTTTTCGTTCGTCGACATGGAGCCTCGGCACAAGGCCGAAACTGCCTTGCGCCAGAGCGAAGAACGTTTCGCCAAGGCTTTTCGCCTGACGCCCGTGCCGACGTTGGTGTGCAGCGCCGAGGATCAGCGAGTGCTCGACGCCAACGAAGCGTTTTATGTGACCTTCGCCTATCCCAGCGAAGAAGTGCTCGGCAAGACCGTGGAGCAACTTGAGTTCTTCGACTCGGGCATTGGCACACGCTTGTTTTCGACGCTTGAGAACGCAGGGAGTCTGGACCGGGTCGACGTGAAAATCCGCAAGAAAGATGCGGGGCTGATTGATTGCGCGGTCTCGGCCGACACCGTGAACATTCAGGGCAGTCCTTGCTACCTGCTGGTATTGATGAACATCACTGAGCGTAAACGCACGGAACTTGAACTGGTCACGGCGATCGAGGAGGTGATGAAAGACGCCTCCTGGTTCAGCCGCACGCTGATTGAAAAACTGGCAAACGTGAAAAACGTCAACTCACCCCAGGTCCCTGGCGCGTCTTTCACCGATCTGACGGCCCGGGAGCGCGATGTACTTGGCCTGATCTGCGAAGGGCTGGCTGACAAGGAAATCGCTGCACGGTTGAAGCTGGCACCCAACACGGTGCGCAATCACGTCGCGACGGTGTATTCCAAGCTGAATGTTCACAGTCGCAGCGAGGCGATTGTCTGGGCACGCCAGCGCGGTTTGTTTTCCATTGAGTGGCGGCCCAAGGGCCAGCGCTAGAGTGCAAATGCACTAGTGGAGACAGTGCAAATTCATGTATTGGCGCATGCCTCTCTTTCTTAGGCTGTCAGGGTGCGAAACGGATTTTCAGCCGTTGTCGCATCCACTGCGTAACCGCTTAAGGAACCGTCCCATGTTTCGCCCTTTCAACAGCGTTTCAGTCGATAAACGTGCCCGTCAGCCAGCAGGTGAATCTTGATGATTTATCTGACGCAATTGCGCGATCAACTGGAGCGGCACTTTTCTCCCCGAGCCTGCGAATGCAGTGTGTCAGGCGACAACTCGGTGACGGTCAAGCTGTATCACCCAGCGTCGGGGCAGGTCGATCTGGTGGTCAGCGGGTTGAAGGTCACGAACCTCAGTTCGCCGCAAGCGGTGGCGTTGTTGATTGAAGAGCTGCGTTATGAGTTGGAGAGCAATGGTTTGCATCAACCCGGCGAGAATGCTTAGAAACTGTCGTTTTTTGCGGTAAAAATGAGGCTAAGTGCCTAATTTGCTGGCATTGGCCGGTGAGTGGACTATAAGAAATGCGAGGGTAAAATTTTCTGTGACCGGTCCGCGGCTTCGCGGTGTTCTTGTCGTGTCGCGGAAAGTCTCGATTACTTACCGCGGGTCAGCTTATGAACAGTCTTGGAAAACGTGCTTTTTCGCCGCTGTCGCTCGCTTTCTGCGTAGCGATCCTCAGTGGTTGCTCCAGTCCGCCACCTCCACCACCTCCTTTGCCACCTGTAGAACGCACCTGCGAAACCCTGGACAAGACCGATGTGATGGGGGACGCGAAAGGAGAGGGTGAAGTGACTCGGGTCACCACCACCACCCGCTGCATAACTCAATAGCCCAGGGCGCTTCGGACACCCATGATGAGCTGAAAAACATCCATGAAAAAGGCAGCCCCAAGGCTGCCTTTTTCTCATCCGGCGAATCGAATCAGGACAGGAACCCGCCGTCCACATTCAGCGAAACCCCAGTGGTGTAGCTCGACGCATCGCTCGCCAGGTACAACACGGCACCGGCCATCTCGCTTGGGTCCGCCACACGCTTGAGTGGAATTTGTGCCAGTGCGGTTTTCAGGATCGCATCGTTCTTGACCAGTGCCGAAGCGAACTTGGTGTCGGTCAGGCCTGGCAGCAGGGCATTGCAGCGGATGCCGAATTGCGCGCATTCCTTGGCGAACACTTTGGTCATGTTGATCACGGCCGCCTTGGTCACCGAGTAGATGCCCTGGAAGATGCCGGGCGAAACGCCGTTGATCGAGGCGACGTTGATGATGCTGCCGCCACCGTTTTCGCGCATCAGCTTGCCGGCTTCCACCGACATGAAGAAGTAGCCGCGGATGTTGACGTCGACGGTTTTCTGGAAGGCGCTGAGGTCGGTGTCCAGGACGTTGCAGAACTGTGGGTTGGTTGCCGCATTGTTGACCAGAATGTCGAGGCGGCCAAACTGTTCCTTGATGCCGGCGAAGACCTGGCTGATCTGCTCCATCTCACCAATATGGCAAGCCACGGCGGTGGCTTTGCCGCCGGCGGCGATGATCGCGTCGGCGACGTGCTGGCAACCGTCGAGCTTGCGGCTCGAGACGATGACGTGGGCGCCTTGCTGGGCCAGGAGCTTGGCGATGGCTTCACCGATACCGCGGCTGGCGCCGGAGACGAAAGCGATCTTGCCGTCGAGGTCGAACAACTGAGTCTTGGACATGGGATTCTCTTATGAAAAGTCTTGTTATTGGGCCAGGAGCGTAATCAAAGGCTGGATTTCTGGATGACTTGCAGGCTCATTTGCTCCAGCAGTTTGTTCATGTGAATGAACTGCGAGAAGCGTTTGTCCTGGGTCTGACCATGGAAGAAACGGTAGTAGATCTGCTGCACGATGCCGGCCAGGCGGAACAGGCCATAGGTGTAGTAGAAGTCGAAATTATCAATCTGAATGCCTGCGCGCTCAGCGTAGTAGTCGACGAATTCACGGCGGGTCAGCATGCCCGGTGCGTGACTCGGTTGGCGGCGCATCAGTTGCACCGGTGCCGGGTCGTCAGCCTGAATCCAGTAGGCGAGGGTGTTGCCCAGATCCATCAGCGGGTCGCCCAGGGTTGTGAGTTCCCAGTCGAGCACACCGATGATCTGCATCGGGTTTTGCGGGTCGAGGATCACGTTGTCGAAGCGATAGTCGTTGTGGACGATGCTTGAAGTCGGGTGATCGGCCGGCATCTTGTCGTTGAGCCAGGCTTTGACCGTTTCCCAGTGTGGAGCATCTGGCGTCAGGGCTTTCTCGTAGCGGTCGCTCCAGCCTTTGATTTGCCGTGCGACATACCCTTCGGGTTTGCCAAGGTCACCCAGGCCGTAGGCGTTGTAGTCAACGCGGTGCAGTTCAACGAACTTATCGATGAAGCTTTTGCACAAGGCTTCGGTTTTCGCCGAATCCAGGCCCAGTTCCGGTGGCAGTTCGGAGCGCAGGATGATCCCGTTGACCCGTTCCATCACATAGAACTCGGCGCCGATCACCGATTCGTCGGTGCAGTGCACGTAAGCCTTGGGGCAGTACGGGAAGCCATCGCGCAGTTGATTGAGGATGCGAAATTCGCGGCCCATGTCGTGAGCGGATTTGGCTTTGTGGCCAAACGGCGGCCGGCGCAGGACGAATTCCTGTTCCGGGTATTCCAGCAAGTAAGTGAGGTTCGACGCGCCGCCCGGAAACTGGCTGATCTGTGGCAAACCACTGAGGCCCGGAATGTGCGCCTTGAGATACGGATCGATCAGGCTGGCATCGAGTTCTTCGCCAGAGCGGATACGGGTGGACTGGTCAGTAAGCGCCATGCTTATCCCTTCTGCTTATTTTGGAGGCCAGACATCATTGGCTAATCTAATGGTGCGCCGGGGGAGCCACAAGTGCGGCACGGTCTTATAGGTTAGCGTGTTGCAGGATAATCAGCGTTCCTGATGTGCGGGAACAGGGACGGCGGGCTATGGTTCAGGGGGAACGGTGCTTCCAGTAAGGAGCGTTGAAATGGGCTGTCCGCAAGTCTGTGCCACCGCAACCCTGCAATGCAGTTTCGGCGCGGCACCTGCCGTGCTCAATGTGTTGCCGGTAAATCGCACCCTGACCGCTGGCCTGCCAGCGGCGAACATCATGGACCACATCCCGTTGGTGAATGTCATGCCGTTTGGCATGTGCACGAGCCTGGCCAACCCGATGGTCGCGGCGGCCACTGCGGCGGCACTTGGGGTGCTGACGCCAATGCCCTGCATCCCGGCCACCGCCAGCCCATGGATCCCCGGCGGTGCGCCAACCGTCCTGCTGGGCAATATGCCGGCGCTCGACGCCAACAGCACCTTGATGTGCAACTGGGCAGGGGTGATCAAAATCGTCATGCCGGGGCAGATGCAGATGCTCATTCCCTGAGTCAGCTACGCCTGCTCCGGATCCGTCCAGCGTCGAAACCACCAGCGCATCCGCGAAATCGGTTTGCCCTCGGCATCCAGCGGTCGCCCGTCACTGGCAAAACCCTGCTCCGGTTCAACCAGTTGCCCATTGAGGTAACGCGCATCAACCGCTGGTTTACCATTGGGATGAAAGCGCTGATAGCGCCCCTCGCGTACACCTTCGCGGTAAAACTCTGACTCGGCGATCTGCCCGTCGGGGAAGTAATTAGTCGCCTCACCCTGCAACAAGCCCCGGCGGTAGCTGGCCTTGCGCTGCAGCCAGCCTTCAGGCGCATAAAAACTGGCAATGCCCTGCAATTTATCCTGCACATAAGGCAACTGCGCCGATACCTTGCCGTTGGGGTGATACAGCACGCTGGGGCCTTGGAGTTCACCCTGGCTGTAATTCAGATCAGCCTGTGGCCGACCATTTTCCTTTATGTGCAGCGGGCCCTCCAGTCGATCATCGATCAGGAGTCCGTCCATGTGGCTGTCACCACGCTGCAAGTCCACTTTGCTGGATGTCATCGTCATCCGTCTCCTCAGTTGACTTTCACCAGCCCGCCCTTGAGGGTCAGCATGCCACCGCCGTCCACAGTCTGCTCGGCCCCGCCCTTGTTCATCAGACTGACCCCCGCATCGTTGGTCAGCGTGGTGCCGGCCTTGTTGGTCAGTGACGTCCCGGCCTGATTGGTCAGTGCAGTGCCGGCTTTGTGCGTGACGGATGTACTGGCTTCAGCCGCGAAGTCCGCGCCACTCTTCATCGAAAAAGTGCCGCCACTTTCCAGGGTCAGGGTGCCGGTCACTTTGATGGTCAGATTGCCGTCGACCGTCAGGCTGTAATTGCCCGTGACCTGGTGCTCGTAGTTGCCGCCGGTGCTGTGCGTCTGGTCGGCGCCGACCTTCACCGTGCGGCTGTCCTTCACGTCGAGCGTGTCGCTGCCGGTCTGGATCGTCACGCTGCGTTTGCCTTTCTCCAACGTCACGGTTTCGTCACCGTCCTTTACCGTGCGTGTGCGAGCGTTCTGCACCGTCAGGGTTTCGTCATGGCCGACCGTGGCGGTGGTGTCGTTGAGCACATTGATCTTGAAATCCTTTTGCGCCTGCAAGAACACCTCTTCGGCGTCTTTCTTGTCCTCAAAGCGCAATTCGTTGAAACCGCCGCCGCCCTTGGATGATTGAGTCTTGATCCCGGACTGGGTCTGATTCGCCGGCAAGGCATAGGGTAGGGCGTTGTCACCGTTGTAGACGCAACCGGTCACCAGCGGCCGATCCGGATCGCCATCGATAAACGTCACGATCACTTCCTGGCCGATACGCGGGACGAACTGCATGCCGAAACCCTTGCCACTCCAGGGCAGCACGACCCGAACCCAGCACGAACTGGTTTCATCGTTCTTGCCGTCGCGATCCCAGGGGAATTGCAACTTGATGCGGCCATATTGATCGGTCCAGATTTCTTCACCGGCCTTGCCGACGACGAGGGCGGTCTGAGGGTGCATGCGGGGTTTGGGTGTCGTGCGTTGCGGGCGGAACGGTGTGGCCTTGGGGATCGCTTCGAAGCGATTCTGGTAGTTTTCGTGACTGGCTTCATGAGTGACCGCCGTCACTACCCAATCGATATTCAGCGTCGAGTCATCATGGCCGGCGAGGGTGAACCAGTGCCCTGGCACCAGCCAGCGACAGTCACTCTCGCCGACAAAACGTTTCTCCTGGCTGCGCAGCCCGTCGACTCGCTGCTTGGTCAACGTATCGCCCCGAGCCTTGGCGTTGTAGCTGCCGGGGTGCTCGTACATCGAGCGCGGCCCGGCGACGGCTTCGGCCTGGCTGTAGAGCGACGTGGTCGGCGTCGTGAACTCGTAATCTGTTGCACGAAAAAAGCCGGCTACGGCTTGCATGCACACCTGGCCGGAGCGAATGCCGTGCAGTTCGCGCTCGCCCATTTGCTGGCCGAGGTAGTTGATCTTCGGTCCGTTGGGGATCTGCGCGAAGGCATCGTTGCTGTCCCCCAACACCAGCGTGTGCTTGCCTTCTTCGTGGGTGAAAAACCAGAAGATCCCTTCTTCTTCCAGCAACCGCGAAACGAAGGCGAAATCCGTTTCGCCGTACTGCACGCAGTACTCGCGAGGGGTGTAACTGCCGGTGAGTTTCAGCGCGAAGTCGGTGAAACCGTGAGCCTTGAAAATCGTGGTGACGATGTCTGAGGTGCTGAGGTTCTGGAACACGCGGTTGTTGYTGGCCAGCGTAAGCCACCAGAGCCATGGCCGCAGTACAAGCTGATAACGCTCGGCGGTGGCGTCGGCGGGGAGTTGGCGGATTTCGGCGACCAGTGCGTCGAACGCGCGACTTTGTGCGTCGTTGTGCAGGGTGGTGGTGACATGTGTGGCGACCGCAGAAGCCAGGGGCAGGGCGGAACCGTCGTTGAGGCCGTTGAGGGTTTGCGAGCCGAGCGAGTTGAGCGCTTCTTTGCCTGACAGCGACTCAGGATAAAGCGCCGACAGCGAGGTGGCGGTGAGGGAGAGAGTGGTGTTGCTGTCGGTGGTGCGTGGCATTGAACGCCTCAGCAGTGATCAATTACTTGGATAACCGGCACCGCCAGCAAAGTGTCTTCGATATTAATTATCTAGAGGCCTGTGACGTCGTATCCCTTTGAGATCAGGATGGTTTTTAAGTGGCCGGGGAACTCCTGGAT
>NZ_JBFUBK010000014.1:0-81213 GCF_056405815.1 Pseudomonas sp. P1_F1_2
GCGCTGCGCGCCCGGCGGATAGCCCAGGTGGTGGCCGAGCTCAGCACTCAGGGCTCGCTCGATCAAAGCCTTCTTGAACGCCGCAGAGGCGTCCTCAATGGCTTCCGCTGTCATCGGTCCATCAGTGAATTGCTCGAGCAGCTCTTTCGGGATTTTCGGCAGCTCTCGCAACGCGGGTTTCTTCTTGGTTGGCATACATGCACCTCTTACTCATGTTATGCCCGAACACAAAATTTCTGACACCCCCGGGATGCCAGATTATTTCTTAATACTCCACCCCCTCATCCCCTTTCAAAACCCACCCCGCCTCCCCAGCCTCCAACCGATACCGAACCTGCCGCATCTTCCCCGTCCTCCCCGCTCCAGCATCCGCAMTCTCATAAACCGGAAACCGCCGCACCAGCGCATTCTCCACCACCGCAAACTCATCCTCCCCTTGATACCCCTCCGCCCACTTCGCGTTTTCACTAACCGGCGGAAGGTAAATCTCACTCAGCGACTTCTTACGGTTAGCCGCGTACGCCACCAACTCCCCCGGCATGCCGCGACCAGGTGATCGGGCGAAGACGTAAATCTCCGGCGAGCCGTCCTGGTCAAGGTCGGCGACTTCAGCGCGGGCGATGTTGCCGGTCAGCGGTCGGCTGATAGCCGAGTTGTCGATTTCCAGCCCTTGCGGCGAGATGCGCACCACCGGATTGCCGTCGACCCATTCGCCCTTCACCTGAAATCGAATGCCTTGCAGTTCAAGTGTTTGATCAAACGGCTGGGCGCTGTCCGAGGAGGGGCTGAGGTTCATGGACAGGCTGTAATTCGCCACTTCGTTGCGCCGTGCGGCGTTGCGCATGAGGTACACCTGAACCGTGTATTCGCCATCCACGGGCAACGGGCCCATGAAGTGGTTGCCCATGATCGAGCCGTTGAACAGCGCAGCGTCCGCGCCTTTGGCGCTGATATTGAAATAGACAGATGTGTTGGATGTCTTGAGGTCGACGGTCAGTATCTGGCCTGCCTTGGCGGTGGTGCGGTACTGCGTGGTGAGCCGGCCTTTGATGGACTCATTGAACCTGGCGCTATCGGTCCCCTTGTCGAAAGGCACTTGCTCGACCCGAGGTGCAACTTCAGTGGCGGCTTGTGCAGACGTGAAAATCACGGTCAACAGAATGGCGCCCAGCCAAAAATTCATATTTATTTTCCTGAGTACACCGACGACGAAAGGATAGATCAGGGAGTCCATTCGGCGCTGAAATCGATTCGCCACTGGCTCGATCAGCCGTTCGACTCTGGTACTTGATACGCAGCGATCAGCCTCAATCACGCCGTCATCGTCCAGTGGCTTGCGTCGATAAGCGGTGATGCGGTCGGGGTGGGCTAGCCGTCGCCTATGTGCCCCTCGAAACCGGCGCAGAGCCCCGTTTCAGACGAGTCTGTCGTTCTTTCTTGGCAGTAGCATGACATCTTGAATCTATTAAATGCCGCCAAATTAATGACGTGTTCGACTGCGTTTTTTCATGCCTGATCAGATTAGACAAACTATTGACAGTKCGCTCCTGAACTCCCATTATCGGCCGCGTTTTGGTGGCCTTGCGCCATAAAGTCGGCGGAACCCGCTCTACTGTTCAGGGAGAAATGTGATGTTTGTCGAGCGAATACTGGTGACTGGCGGGGCGGGATTTATTGGTTCGCACCTTGTCGAAGCGTTGCTTGGCAAGGGCTACAAAGTTCGCGTGCTGGATAATCTGTCGACCGGCAAAGTCGATAATTTGCCAATGGACAATGCCCATCTCAACCTGGTCATCGGTGATGCGGCGGATGGCGCTGTCGTTGAGCAGGCCATGCGCGATTGCAGCGCCGTGGTGCACCTGGCGGCAGTGGCTTCAGTGCAAGCCTCGGTGGATGATCCGGTCAGCACGCATCAAAGCAATTTCGTCAGCACCCTCAACGTCTGCGAAAGCATGTCGAGAGCCGGGATCAAGCGTGTGGTGTTTGCCTCCAGCGCGGCCATTTACGGCAATAACGGCGAAGGCACGGCGATCCACGAAGACACGCCAAAATCCCCGCTCACACCCTACGCTGCCGACAAACTGGCCAGCGAGTATTACCTCGATTTCTATCGTCGCGAGCACGGCCTGGAGCCGATGATCTTTCGCTTCTTCAATATTTTCGGGCCACGCCAAGACCCGTCTTCGCCGTACTCCGGCGTGATCAGCATTTTCACCAAACTGGCCATGGCCGAACAGTCGGTGGCGATTTTCGGTGATGGTGGGCAGACCCGCGATTTCGTGTTTGTTAAGGACCTGGTGAGCATTCTCGTCCAGGCCCTGGAAGTGAGCGAACCGAGCCCCGGTGCGGTCAACGTCGGTCTCAGCCGCTCCACCAGTCTCAACGACCTGATCACTGAGTTGGGGAGTGTGGTCGGCACGCCACTGAAGGTGGTTCATCACGCGCCACGACAAGGCGACATTCGCCACTCGCGCGCCAACAACGCTCGCCTGCTCGAGCGTTTCACGCTCCCTGAGCCGACCACCATCGGCAAGGGTTTAGCGCAGCTTATCCGCAGTCTGTAATTCGGCCGAGTCACTCGGCTCGACGTTGACGCGGTATCGATTCAGTCAATTCAAGAGTGCGTTATGGAAATCGTTTTTCGCAGGACGCGTGTCCGCTCGGCCGCTAAACGGCTGCTGGCTGCCATCGCGCTTATCGTGAGTGGCCCGGCAGCCCAGGCTGCTGCCTTGCCACAACCCTCTAGTGTGACGTTTTGGTACGCCGATCAGCCGCCGATCCCGGAGCTCGCACAGTTCGACTGGTCGGTGGTGGAGCCCGGGCACATGACCCAAGGCGACGTCAAAACCCTGCGCGACTTGGGCAGCCAGCCATTCGCCTATCTGTCGATTGGCGAGTTCAGCGGCAACAAGGCCGACATCGAAAAAGCCCACCTCGCCGGCGCGATCAGCCCGGTGCGTAACGGCGCCTGGGACAGTCAGGTGATGAACCTTGCCGCGCCGGCCTGGCGTGAGCATTTGTTCGGTCGCGCCAAGGCGTTGCAGGCCGAAGGCTATGCCGGGTTGTTCCTCGACACCCTCGACAGTTTCCAGTTGCAGCCCGAGGCAGACCGAGAAACACAGCGTCTGGCGCTCGCCAGTTTCCTGCGCGAATTGCACCAGCGCCAGCCAACACTGAAGCTGTTTTTCAACCGTGGTTTTGAAGTGCTGCCCGAGCTTGATGGCGTCGCAGCGGCGGTGGCTGTCGAATCGATTCACGCTGGTTGGGATGCGACCGCCAAGCGTTATCGCCCGGTGCCTGAAGCCGACCGAGCATGGCTGGAAACCCAGATCCAGCCCTTGCGTGCCAAAGGCATCCCGCTGGTGGCGATCGACTACTTGCCGCCGGAGCGTCGCGATGAAGCGCGCAAACTGGCCGCGCGTCTGCGCGAAGAGGGGTTTATTCCCTACATCGGCACGCCTGAACTGGACTCGATGGGCGTCAGCAACATCGAAGTCCAGCCGCGCCGGGTCGCGCTGCTGTACGACCCGCGTGAAGGCGACCTGATTCGCAACGCCGGGCACACTTTGCTCGGTGGCTTGCTCGAATACCTTGGTTATCGTGTGGATTACCTGCCAGTCGACAACACCTTGCCGGAATATCGCTTCAGCGGTTTGTACGCGGGCGTCATCACCTGGATGACCAGCGGCCCGCCGCAGGATGCCCCGGCATTCAACAGCTGGATCGGCAAGCGTCTGGACGAGCAAGTGCCGGTGGTGTTTTTTTCCGGCCTGCCGATTCAAGACCCGCTGCTGCTCAAGCGTCTGGGCTTGAATCGTGCGGCGCCGATCGGCACGCAAGCGTTGAGCATCACCTATCAGGACAAGGCGCTGATTGGAGCGTTCGAAGCACCGGTGCAGCCCCGATCCCGTGACCTGACTGCGATCTCCCTGTTGCCCAAAGGTCCAAAAGCCGCGCTGCTGTTGACCGCTGCTGATGGCCAGACCTTTGCGCCGGTGGCGGTGGGCGAGTGGGGTGGTCTGGCCCTCGCGCCGTACATTCTCGAAACCAACAATGAGCGCAGCCGCTGGATTCTCGATCCGTTCGCTTTCCTTCAGGCCAGCTTGCGCCTGCCGGTGCAACCACGTCCGGACACCACCACCGAAAACGGTCGGCGCATCGCTACCGTGCACATCGATGGCGATGGTTTCCCGTCCCGGGCTGAAGTGCGCGGCACGCCGTATGCCGGCAAACAGGTGCTCGACGATTTCATTCGGCCCAATCCGTTTCTGACCTCGGTGTCGGTGATCGAAGGTGAGATTTCACCGCGCGGTATGTTCCCGTTTCTCGCCCGCGAACTGGAACCGATTGCCCGTGATTTGTTCGCCGACCCGAAAGTCGAAGTCGCCACTCACACCTTCAGCCACCCGTTTTTTCTGCAACCTGAACTGGCCAAGAAGCGTGAAAATTTCAACCCTGAATACGGCCTGAAAATGGCCATACCGGGCTACGACAAAATCGATTTTCGCCGCGAGATTTTTGGCTCGCGCGACTACATCAACCAGCACCTCACCACCCCGGAAAAACCGGTGAAGATGGTGTTCTGGCCGGGCGACGCATTGCCGTCTGCCGCCACGATCAAACTGGCGTACGACGCCGGTCTGAAAAACGTCAACGGCGCCGAGACCATGCTGACCAAGGCCAACCCGTCGCTGACCGGTTTGAACCCGCTGCTGCGCCCGACCGAAGGGGGTTTGCAGTACTACGCACCGATCATCAACGAGAACCTCTACACCAATTTGTGGAAGGGACCGTATTACGGTTTCCGCGATGTGATCGACACCTTCGAGCTCACCGACAGCCCACGGCGCTTGCGTGGGCTGCACCTCTATTACCACTTCTATTCGAGCACCAAGCAGGCCTCGATCAAGGCCATGGACGACATCTACGGCTACATGAAGACGCAGCAGCCGATGTCGCTGTGGATGAGCGATTACCTGGATCGTTTGCACGGCTTGTATCAAGTGAGCATGGCGCGGACCGCCGACGGCGCCTGGCAAATTCGTGGGCTGGACGCACTGCGCACCCTGCGACTGGACCCGCAAATGGGCTGGCCGGACCTGATGCGTTCGCAAGGCGTGGCCGGTGTTCGCGACTTGCCGCAAGGCCGTTACGTGGCCTTGAGCAGCGACCATGCGTTGCTGGTGTTGCGCCCTGATCGGGATGACAGACCGGCACTGGAGGAGGCCAATCTGCCGTTGGTGGACTGGCGCTATGTGGATGAGCACCAGGTGGACTTTTCGTTTGCGGGGCAGGTCGACCTGACCTTCTCCGTACGCTCGGCGGGCACCTGCCGGGTTGAAGTGGATGGACAACGTTTTGCAGGCAAGGCATCTGCCGGCCTGTGGACTTTTCAATTACCAATGAAGCAGGTGAGTCATGGTCAGCTCTTCTGCAACTAACTCCCCAGCAACTAAAAGCAGCCGCCTGCTCAATCCGTGGACATTGGCGGTGGTGGCAGTGGCGGTGGGTGGCATCCTTTGGCTGACGTTCCAGCGCGAAGAAGTGTTCCAGCCCGACGGTCGCGAGCCGGACGCGGTGTCGGCCAATTACGCCGAACTGCTGTTGTCGGCTCACCCGGACGACGATCACTTGCGACTGCAATTGGTCGACCTGTTGATCCGTCTCGGCGACTACACCAAGGCACGCCAGCACCTCGAAAACTGGCCGACACCGATGCCGGAGTTGCAGGCGTATTACCGGCTTGAACTGGACGCACTGGAAGCGGCGAAGGCGCAGGATCCGGTTGCGCAGAAAACCTTGATCGAGCGCTTGCAAAGCTTCGATCACCGGATGCTGCCGCTGCCGCAATTGCAGAACCTGGCCAAGCTTGCCCTGACGTTGCAGGCGCCGGCCTTCGCCGCCAGCGTCTACGAAGAAATCGCCGATCGTGATCCGGCGCAGCGCATCGAGGCGCTCAAGTCCGCCGCGCAGTGGTACCTGGGTGGTGAGCAGCCGGGGCGCGCAGCCGACATTTATCTGCTGCTCAAACAGGACAGCCAGCAAGCCTCAGAGCGTCGTGAGTATGCACAACTGGCGTTCAACAGCCTGTTGGCCGCTGGTCGTGGTGACCAGGCGTCGCGTGTGCTCGCCGATGAACTGGATCAGCTCAAGGATCCGCAAACCGACGCGCCGTGGCTGGAGCAGGGCGTCGATGTCGCCGTCGGCAGTCAGCGCTTTGATCTGGCGCAGCGCTTCCTTGATCAATGGCGTGTTTTGCAGCCGGACAACCCGCAAATACTCAGGAAAGAATTTGGCATGCGCCTGGCCCTCGGCGACCTGGCCGGTGCCTGGGAGAGCGGTCAACAGCTCGTGGCCGAACACCCGGATGAGCCGGCCTTGCTGGAACAAATGGCGCACCTGGGTGAATGGCGTGGTGATGGTCAGGCGGCGCTGGCCTACTGGATTCGCGTGCTGGCATTGCACGAAGACCCGCAAACCCGCGAGCACGCCTGGCGTCTGGCGAGTCAGCAGTTTGACTTTGATCAAGCCATCCCGTTGCTTGCCCAGATCATGGAGCAGCGTGCGCTGACCGACGTCGAACTCGATGCGTTGATCTACGGTCACGAATCGCGCGGCACACCGACGCAAGCCGAAGCGTGGTTGCGCGCTTACCTGAAAAAGTACCCGGCGCATCGTCTGGCCTGGACGCGGCTGGTGCAAAACCTGGAGAACACCGGGCAGTATGCGCACAAGACCGAGGTCTACCAGACTTACTCCAAACGTTTTGCACTGACCACTGCCGAGCGTGTCGATTGGGCCAACACCTACCTGAAGCTGTTCGACAATCAGTCGGCGTGGGGCGTGATGCAGGTCGATAACCGCAAGATCGCCGATGAGGAATATTGGCGCCTGCGCTCGGCGCTGGCCTGGGATCTGGAACTCGACAACGAGTTGCAGGTGTCGCTGGAAAAACTGCTCACGCTGCGAGGCTCGCTCAACAGTGGCGACGAAAGTCAGCTGATCACGATGTACCGCACCAGCAATCCCCAGCGTGCGCTGACCATGATGGTTGGCAGTTGGAATCGTCTGCAAGACCCGCAGCGTCTGGTCGAAGCCTTGCAGCAAGCCCAGGATTTGCAGGACTGGCCGCAAGTGGCCGCGTTGCTCAAGAGCGCCGAGCAAAACCCGGACGCCTACGAGCAGGCTCAGGTGCTGTCGATTCGGGGCGCCTTGGCGGTGCAGCAAGGGCAGCCCGAAGAAGCGCAGCGCTTGTACTTGTTGGGCTTGTCGCGTTACCCGGATGACAACCAGTTCCGCGAGCGCCTGATGTGGCTCTACATCGATCAGGGCAACACAACGGCTCTGAAACCGCTGCTGACCGAGTGGCGCAAGCAGGCGCGGGAAGACCGGATTCTGTGGTTGCCGTTCGCCAGTGCCAGCCAGTTGCTCGGTCGTGAAAGCGAGGCCCTGGCCTGGTATCGCCTGTACCTCAAGACCAGCCCGCAGGATTGGCTGGTACGCGCAGCTTATGCAGACGCGCTGGAAAGCGCCGGTTATACGGACGCAGCTCAACGCTTGCGTCTGAAGTTACTGCGCAGCCCCGAGGGTGAAGAAATCAAGCCGTCGTCCCAGCGTTACGCGGTCTGGTTGCGCCTGATGGCCAGCAGTTATTCGCCTGGCAAGGCGTCGCAGGAAGTGTCGCAGTGGAAAGACGGCTCGCCGGCGATGCTGCAATTGTGGTTCGAACGGTTGCTGGCGCGTCTCGACGCGACCAACCAGGAATCGCAGAAAGACCAATGGCTGGATTGGGCGCGCAGCCAGGGCTTGAAGGTCGAGCGTTATGAGCAGATTCAGCAGGCCTTGCGCAGCCGCAACAAGCAGCACGTCGAAACGCTGTTGGCCAGCAACGACCTGAACCCGGCGCAACGCGCGCAGGCCCTCAGTCGTCTCGGCCGTTTCGGCGAGGCCCTGGACCTCAGCCAGTCCGCATTGGGTGACGATCAACCGGCCGCCGTGCGCGAGCAACTGCGTCGCCAGGCGGTGGAACTCCAGGAGCTCACTCCGCAAGGCGCGCTGCTGTCCTGGCATCAACAGGATTTCGGCGGCCTGGAAATCAACGGCCCGCGCTTGCAGGTCGGACACAACATTGGCGATCAGTGGTACGCCAACGTTGAGCTGGAGCAGGGCACGTACAACAGCGATCAGTTGATTGAATCGCGCATGGGTGATGAGAACAACGCCGGCCTGACCTTGCAGCGTTTCGTCGAGGACGGCAGCTACAAACTGTTCGCCGACACCAGCCAGCGCAAGGACGACGACCGCAATGGCCTGGGCCTGTCCCGGACCTGGCAGTTGGGCGCCAGTGATCAAATCGAGACGGGCCTGGACTGGCATCGCAAAAGCGAAGACAGCGGTTTGATGCGCGCTTTCGGTCAGCACGACAGCGTATGGCTCGGCGGTCGTCACGGGTTGTCGGCGCGAGACCAGCTCAGTTGGGAAGTGGCACAGAAATCGTTCTCCACCCGTGAAGGCGATTCCCTGGGCAACGGCCAGGCACTGAAGATGGAATACAACCACACGCTGGAATTCGCCGGACCTAACTGGACCCTGCGCAGCGGCGTCGATTACCAGCACAACAACGTGGATGACCGCACGCTCAATGACTTGTCCAGCGCCAACGGCGGCCCGGTGAAAAACGTTGATAACTCGGATGATCCCTCAGTCGTCACGGCCAGCGATCTGCTGCAAAGCCGCTACGGCCAACTGTATGTCGGCAGCTCCTGGCGTCGCGGTTTGCCGGGCGCATTGGTGCGCACCCGCCCGCAATACACCTGGCTGGTGGACGTGACGGCGGGCTGGCAATGGTTCGATCAAACCTTCAACTACGGCATCAACACCGGGATCGGCGTCGAAGTGCTGGGCAATGACGAATTGGCCCTGACCTTCGGTTACCAATCTGCGCCACAGGGCGGGGATGGTCAGGCGGGCGGAACACTGGGTGTGAGCTACGGCGTGCGTTTCGGACGCTGATCATCAACTGTTTACAGGAGTAATACCGATGCAAGCAATTCGTAATCTGAGCCTGGCTCTGGCCGTCCTGTTCGTCGCCGGTTGCGCCAGTTTCACCGGCGACACCAGCCCCAATCTGCCGCGTAACGCGAAGTGGGGCGTGGTGCCGATGGTCAACTATTCGCAGACCCCGCAGGCCGGCGAGCGCAGTGAGCAAATCCTGCTCAGCGTGCTCAGCAGCCACGGTCTGCAACCCCGGGTTTACCCGGCCAGCACCCAGGGCGAACAAGCCTTGATGGATGACAGCGAACGCCTGGCCGGCGCGCTCGATTGGGCACGCGATCAGAAGCTCGATTACGTCCTGTCCGGCAGCGTTGAAGAGTGGCAGTACAAGAACGGTCTGGACGGCGAGCCAGCGGTGGGCATCAGCCTGCGCGTGCTCGAAGCCAGCAGCGGTCGTGTGCTTTGGAGCAAAAGCGGCGCCCGCRCCGGCTGGTCCCGTGAAAGCCTGGCCGGCACCGCGCAAACGGTGCTCGACACACTTGTTGGCGCCCTCAAGTTCGAGTGAATGCAATGAATTCTCCCCATATGGATTACAGCCTCGCGCCGCGTGCCAGCGGCCCGGTGTCTTGGCTGGAAACGCTGTTGGTGACCGGTGCGGCCATCGGCCTGGGCTTGTGGCTGACCCCGCAAGACCCGTTGCAAATGCACAGCGGTTTCCCCTGGCCGGTGCTGGCGCCGTTGCTGCTGGGTGTGCGTTACGGTTTTGTGCGCGGCCTGGTCAGCGCCAGTCTGCTGGTGATGGCGCTGTTCGCCCTGCGCTACGTCGGGCATGAAGGCTACAAAGAGCTGGATCCGTCGTTCATTGTTGGCGTGCTGGTCAGCGGCATGCTGGTGGGCGAGGTGCGCGATCTGTGGGAGCGACGATTGCAGCGCCTGCAGATGGCCAACGATTACCGTCAGTATCGCCTCGATGAATTCACCCGGGCACACCAGATTCTGCGGGTCTCTCACGACCTGCTGGAACAGCGCGTGGCCGGCAGCGATCAGAGTTTGCGCAGTTCCCTGCTGGGCTTGCGCGACAAGCTGCGGGTGATGCCGAACGAAGGTGATGCGCTGCTCGCGCTGGCCGATCCGATCGTGACCATGCTCGGCCAGTACGGTGCGTTGCGCGTGGCCGGTTTGTACCGCGTCGACGAGCGTGAAAAAAATGTGTTGCCCGAAGCCTTGGCGACCATCGGCGTCATGGGGCCGTTGGGCACCGAGGACGGTCTGGTCAAGCTGTGCCTGGAGCGCGGTGAACTGGTCAGCGTGCGTCAGGAACTGATCGATGCCGGCAGCTCGGCGCAATTCTCATCGCTACAGGCGTGCATTCCGCTGATCGATGCCGAAGGTCGTTTGCTGGCGATTCTGGCCGTGCGGCAGATGCCGTTCTTCGCCTTCCAGGATCGTACCCTGAGTTTGCTGGCGTTGCTCGCCGGGCACATCGCCGACCTGTTGCGCCGCGACCCGCAAGTCTTGCAACTGGCCGACGCCGACGCGCAGCAGTTCACGCTGCAACTCAAGCGATCGCTGGTGGATGTCGAGCAGCATCAACTGGCGGCCGGGCTGTTTGCCTTCGAAATCACTCGTCACAACGATGAGCTGACGCGTCTGCTTGAACGTAGTCAGCGCGGCCTCGATCTGCATTTGTCGCTGCGTAACAACCTCGATCATCAATTGCTGCTGGTGCTGCTGCCGTTGACCAGCCCGCAAGGTACTGAAGGCTATCTGGCTCGGATCAACCTGATGCTGCACGAGCACTTTGGCGTCGAAAGTAGCCTGGAAAGCCTTGGCGTACGCGTGCTGCCGTTCAACCTGGAGCCTGGCTGCGAACGCAACGGGCTGCGTAATTTCCTGTTCAACGAGTGTGGCCTGAATGATCAGCAAGTGGCTGTTTAGCGGAGCCTTGTTGTTAGAGGCGGGCAGTTGGGCCAGTTTGTGGCTCGCGGCGCCCGAGTTACAACAATTGCTGGTGTTCACCCTCAGCCACGGTCTGGCCTGCGTGATGCTGTGCGCGGCGGTGTGGCTTTTGCTGCCGGCGCGTTACCGTTCGCCGTTGCCGTGGAGCCCGCTGTTCATCTTCAGCCTGGCGTTTTTTGTGCCGGTGCTGGGGGCGGTGGGCGTGGTCGCGGCGATTTTCCCGGCGCTGTACCTGCCGCGCAAACGCGACAAGCAGGCCTGGAAAGCCGTGGGTATTCCGAGCCTGCCGTACCGCGCGCAGTTGCAACTGCATAAGCCGATCTTCGCCGATGGCGGTTTGCAGGACGTGTTGCGTCATGCGCCCGATCCGGATCAGCGTCTGGCCGCGTTGCTGGCCACCCGGCGCATGCCCGGCAAAGAAGCCGTGCCGATCCTCAAACTGGCGCTCGCCGACCCGAGTGACGATGTGCGACTGCTGGCGTATTCGATGCTCGACAAGCAGGAAAGCGACATCAACCTGCACATCCAGATCGCGCTCGGCGAACTGGCCGACGCCAATGCCAAAGCGGCGGGTTCGCTGCACGGCAGGTTGGCGCGCTGGTACTGGGAACTCGCGTATCTGGGGCTGGCGCAAGGCAGTGTGCTCGAACACGTGCTGACTCAAGCGGGTGAGCACGCCGAGCTTGGCCTGGCAGCGGGCGAGGGCGGAGAACTGTTTCTGCTGGCCGGACGCATCGCCCTGGAACGTGGCGATATCGAGCGCGCCGAAGTGCTGCTCCGTCAGGCCCAGGAGAACGGAATGGGCGCGGCGCAGGTGCTGCCCTTTCACGCCGAGCTGGCATTCGAGGCCGGTCGCTATCACGAAATTCCCGGATTGCTGGCGCGCCTTCCCGAGGAAACCCGTCAGCGTCCGCCGTTCGCCGTATTGGTCAGGAGCTGGACATGACTCACAAGGAACAGGCACCCGTTGCCGACATTTGCCTGCTGCTCGAAGGCACCTGGCCTTATGTGCGCGGCGGCGTTTCCAGCTGGATTCACCAGATGATTCTGGGGCTGCCGGAGCTGACCTTCTCGGTGATGTTCATCGGTGGACAGCGTCAGGCGTATTCGGCGCGACGCTACGAAGTGCCGGCGAACGTGCTGCACATTGAAGAGGTGTTTCTCGAAGATGCGACGCATCCGACCGACACCCTTGGCGATCCGCGAGAGGCCGACGAGCAGCAATTGCAGGATTTGTATCGTTTCCTGCATCACCCGGATGCGCCAGAAGCGGAGCTGGGTGAACGCTTGCTCGACTGCATCGCCCAGGGCCGCTTGACCCTCGACGACGTTTTGCGCAGCCGCGCCAGTTGGTCGGCATTGAGCGAAGGCTACCGTCAGCATTGCGCCGACCCTTCGTTCGTCAATTATTTCTGGACCCTGCGCTCGATGCAGTCGCCACTGCTGATGCTCGCCGAAGCCTCGCGCCGGATGCCGAAAGCGCGAGTGCTGCACTCGATTTCCACCGGCTATGCGGGCTTTCTGGGATGCATCCTCAAGCAGCGCTGGAACTGCACCTATTTGCTCAGCGAACACGGCATCTACACCAAGGAACGCAAGATCGACCTGGCGCAGGCCAGCTGGATCGCCGAGAGCTCCGGTCAGGCGTTGAACCGCAGTCTCGACGCCGGTTCGGGGTACATCCGCACGTTGTGGGTGCGGTTTTTCGAGCGCATCGGTCAGCTGACTTACAACAGCGCCGACAACATCATCGCGCTCTATGACGGTAATCGTCAGCGGCAGATCAAGGACGGCGCCCTCTTGGCTCGCACGCAGGTGATTCCCAATGGTATCGACCTGCCGGTCTGGACGGCCGCGCTGGAATCCCGTGCGCAGGGTATTGCACCGGTGGTGGGGCTGATCGGGCGAGTAGTGCCGATCAAAGACGTGAAAACCTTTCTGCGGGCGATGCGTGGCGTGATCAGCGCCATGCCGCAGGCCGAAGGCTGGATCGTCGGCCCGGAAGAGGAAGACCCGGAATACGTCAACGAATGCCGCAGCCTGATGGCCAGTCTCGGGCTGGAAGGCAAGGTGCACTTTCTCGGCTTCCAGCGCATTCAGGACATCCTGCCCAAACTCGGCCTGATGGTGCTGACCTCGATCAGTGAGGCACAGCCGCTGGTGATCCTCGAAGCCTGGGCCGCCGGTACACCAGTGGTCAGCAGCGACGTGGGTTCATGCCGCGAGTTGATCGAAGGCGGCAGCGCCGAGGACCGTGACCTCGGGCACGCCGGCAAAGTGGTGGCCATCGCCGACCCGCAAGCCACCTGCGCGGCGATCCTCGAACTGCTGCGCAGCCCGCAACGCTGGGAGGCCGCGCAGGCCAGCGGCTTGTTGCGGGTTACTCGTTACTACACCGAAGCCTTGATGCTGCAGCGTTATCGCGATTTGTATCAAGCTGCCATGGAGAACAGTTAAATGGCCGGGATTGGCTTCGAACTGCGAAAAATCCTTTCGCGTGACTCCTACACCGCCACCTTGCACGCCTACGTGTACGCCGGCTTGATCAGCTCCGGCCCGTGGGTGTTGTCGATCATCAGCGTGATGTTGGTGGGGATCATCAGTCTCGGCTTGTTGCTGCCCAACGCATTGGTCGGGCAGTTTCTGGTGACGGTGACGTACCTGATGGCCAGCTCGTTGATCCTCACGGGCGGCTTGCAGCTGTTCTTCACCCGCTTCGTGTCCGACCGCTTGTTTGAACACAAGTACGATCAGATTCTGCCCAACCTGCTGGGCGTGTTGTTGCTGGTGACGCTGGGCGCCGGGCTGCTGGGGATTGTCGTGCTGGGCTTGCTGTTCGACCAGCCGCTGATTTACCGCGTGTTGGTCCTGGCCAACTTTGTGGTGCTGTGCAACTTGTGGCTGGTGATCATTTTTCTCTCGGGGATGAAGGCCTATAACCGCATTCTGCTGGTGATGCTGGTGGGGTACTCGCTGATGGTCGCGAGTGCTTACGTACTCAGCTTTCTGCAAATGCCGGGCTTGTTGCTGGCGCTGTTGATCGGGCACAGCACGCTGCTGTTCCTGTTCCTCTACGACATCCTGCGCGAGTACCGCGCCGAAAAACTGATCGCCTTCGATTTCCTCGCACGGCGCAACGTTTTCCTCAGCCTGCTGGCCACCGGTTTCTTCTACAACCTGGGCATCTGGATCGACAAATTCATGTTCTGGTTCAACCCCGGCACCTCCAGCGAAATCGTCGGCCCGCTGCGCGCTTCGATCCTGTACGACTTGCCGATCTTCCTCGCATACCTGGCGATCATCCCCGGCATGGCGGTGTTTCTGGTGCGCATCGAGACCGATTTCGCCGAGTGGTACGACCGACTTTTTCGGGCGATCCGCGAAGGTGAAACGCTGCAGCACATCGGTCAGTTGAAAACCGAAATGACCTTGTCGATCCGTCAGGGCCTGGTGGAAATCTGCAAGGTGCAGGGGCTGACGGCGGTGTTGTTGTTCCTGTTCGCACCGCGCTTGCTGGAGTGGCTGGGCATTTCCAGTTATTACCTGCCGCTGTTCTACATCGACTTGATCGGTGTGAGCATCCAGGTGGTGTTCATGGCCTTGCTTAACGTGTTCTTCTACCTGGACAAACGCACCGTGGTGCTGGAGTTGTGCGTGCTGTTCGCGGTGTTGAACGCCATGTTGACCCTGTTCAGCATGTACCTGGGGCCAAGCTTCTTCGGTTATGGCTTTACCTTGTCGTTGCTGATTTGTGTATTGCTGGGTTTA
Source organism: Pseudomonas sp. P1_F1_2 (assembly GCF_056405815.1). Classification (NCBI taxonomy): domain Bacteria; kingdom Pseudomonadati; phylum Pseudomonadota; class Gammaproteobacteria; order Pseudomonadales; family Pseudomonadaceae; genus Pseudomonas; species Pseudomonas sp. P1_F1_2. The sequence continues at coordinate 14,722 of NZ_JBFUBK010000014.1, forward strand.
CACAGGCTGACAACCGCACTGGAAGATCTGGAGTACGACACGTTTATGTTGTCGCGCTGACGGATTATTCAGGCACAAAAAAGGCACTGGCGATGATCGCCCAGTGCCTTTTTTTCATCCGACCAACGTCGCCTGTGAACAGGGATTGCACTGCTAGGCTTGCCTACTCTGTCGCTTCCCTTCAGGAGTCACGACCATGAGTACTGCACTGGAAACCGTTCTGTACACCGCAAAAACCCACACCGTCGGTGGCCGCACCGGCACTGGCAAATCCAGCGACGGCGAGCTGGACGTCACCTTCAGCTCCCCCGGTTCGGGCAAGCCCGGCACCAACCCGGAGCAACTGTTTGCACTGGGCTATTCGGCCTGTTTCATCGGCGCGATACAGGTGGCAGCGGGCAAGATGAAAATCAAATTGCCGGAAGATACCTCGGTGGATGCAGAGGTGGACCTGGGCAAAACCAGTGCCGGGGACTTTCAGTTGGCGGTCCGGCTGAACGTCAACATTCCCGGGCTGGAGGCGGGGGTGAAGCGTGAACTGGCTGAGGCGGCGCATCAGATGTGCCCGTATTCGCGGATGACCCGTGGGCATGTTGAGGTGGAGTTGAAGGTGGTTTAGGTGTGATGAAGAAATTTCAGTCATACACCTGACCCATGTGGGAGCGGGCTTGCCCGCGATGACGATGGTTCATTCAATATGGATATCGAATGACACACCGCCATCGTGAGCAGCTCACTCCCACAGGGGACTAGCAGTGTGGTGACTTTGGCAACTCAACGTTATCCAGCATCCGGTTCACCGCCAGTTCCGCCAGCATCACAATCTGCTGAATCGCCATCGCCGTGTGCCGATGCGGCCCTTCCAGATGCCCCGCAAAATTACTCGTCATCACACTCGCCGAAGCCAATGACTCACAGGCATGCGCCAACAGGTCTTCGTCGTTGATATCTGGCGAAACGAAAAACATCGTGCTGGGTTTGCGGGATGCGGGGGATTTGAGGGCGGAGCAGGGGGGCGCGTCGTCCGCAGTAGGCGGATTTGGGGTTTCTTTAATCATGGCAAATATCGTCCGTTGAGTCATAGGCGCTGCCACTGCTCCGATTCCACTCGAATGGGTGGCAACTGTGCGCGGGGTGGAATAACCGAGATAAACGGACAAAACCCGGCAGGCCCGAAGGCCTCCCACGCACAGCCGCCATAACTTAAAACTGCGCCTGAAAAAGCGCCGCAGTATGCCATGGGGGCAAGTATGTTTATCTCGGGATTCCACACCCGATCGCTGATGCGCAGCGACCGACAAAGCCTACGGGCTCTGCTTCCCACCCAACAACCGCCAAAACCTGTCGGAAATCTCTCCAAAAATCACAGCGTCTGTAGGACCCGAAACTAATTCGAAGCCCCGACCCCAAACTTCAACCCACCCCAATTCCAATCCTTCGACTGTTTCGTATAACAGCCCGGCTGATTGGCCGGCTCGGCATCACAGGCAATCCGCCCGTTCTTGTTGGTGTCCGTGGTGCGGTCGTTGTAGTACGCGCAACCGGACGTCAGGGAGAGGGTTAACGCGACAATCAGCATTTTGAATTTCATGGCGGCTTCCTTGCGAATAGAACGCCAGCATAGGCCCGATTGTGTTGGGCTGCCCAGCCCGCTGGTTCGATCCAGTGATGAGCCCACGGTCAAATCCGTAATCAACGTTGGCTGTAACCCCGCATCTTGGGGTTTTCATAGAACAAACTGAGTCGTTACCGATGTCCATCTTGCAATCATGCAGATAACAGCCTTGCGCCACTGCCTGTCTGTCCATATCGTCAGATTTCACATACCGCAAAGTGCTTTGAGAGTTGTGAGCGCACGCTGTAACACACGTTTTCGCTGAGTTCTTCGGTGAGCAAACGAAGCGACTGAGCGATAAAAAATGGGAGAAAAATGATGATTCGCAAGCACTACTTGAAAGCCTTGGCGACGCTGCTCATCGCCGCTGGCGTGCAGTGGGTGACGCTGCCCGCCTACGCGACCGAGCAGGGTGAACAACGGCGTGATGCTCGCGATACCCGGCAGGAAGGGCGCTCCGATGCCCGGCAAACCAAGGATGAGTGTAGAAAGGGCAATGACAAGAGCAACGTAGAGTGTCGCCAGGACAAGCGCAGTACCAAGCAAGATACCCGTCGCACAGCCCGGGACATCAAGTACTGATCGTGAACGTGGTCTGCCAGTGGGCCAATCGCTCCACGCGTCGGTCAAGCGATCAGGGATTTCGAGCGGTCGGCAGAGTGCCGGAGAGGATGCCGCTGATAAGTCGCCGATGTGGGCGTGAGTCGACAGGACGCCACAACAATCCTCCGCAATTTTCCAAACCCCAGATGCAACAAAACCCGCACTTGGCGGGTTTTGTCTTGCTTCGTATTTGGTGGGCCGGGGTAATCTGAATCTGTTAATTAAGTTATTGATTTATAAAATTAATATCGGTTTTTGTTTTTGGCTGGAATACCACTTGGAATACCACCTGGAATGCCGTGCGAAATTGGCCACCCGTTTGCATTCGATCTGACCACCGATTGCATCGGAGTTGACCAGCACACTTCGTAACCATGGTTGGCAGTTAACTGCGTATAGCTGCCGGTGACGACAGGCAGAAATCGGCCAGAAGTGGGCGGTCGTCGTCCGCGACGAAGCCGTGCCTAACCGCTGCCTGGGCAGCGACATTCCCGCGGTAGGGCTGATCGGCGGCTACGACAAAGACCGCACAGCCCTGCCCGAGCGCCACGGGATTCTGCATCACAGCGTAGCGCGCGCCTGGACGGAGCGAGGCTTGGGCTAAACGTGCGCCGTAGGATGTGTTGAGCGAAGCGATACCCATCGGCAGCGATCGCGGCAACAGCAAAAACAATGATGGGTATCACGCAGCTCAACTGATCCTACGAACTACGAACGCAGGCCCTTTCCAGCTAACATGTGGCGAATCACAATAGTCATGTTTTACTACGGGCCATATGAAGATCGCAGAGCACCATCAATGAGTGAGCAAAGAATCGAACAAGGCTTTATAGACAAGCTAGTTGAGCTCAAATACACCTACCGCCCAGATATCAGAGACCGCGCCTCACTGGAGCGCAACTTTCGCGATAAATTCGAGGCACTCAACCGCGTTCGCCTCACTGATGGCGAATTCGCACGCCTGCTCGACGAGATCGTCACCCCTGATGTGTTTGCGGCGGCGCGCACCCTGCGCGAGCGTAATGCGTTCACCCGCGAAGACGGCACTCCTCTGAACTACACACTGGTCAACATCAAAGACTGGTGCAAAAACACCTTTGAGGTGGTTAACCAGCTACGCATCAACACCGACAACAGCCACCACCGCTTCGACGTCCTAATCCTTATCAATGGTGTTCCGTGCGTTCAAGTGGAACTCAAAACGCTGGGTATCAACCCGCGGCGCGCCATGGAGCAGATCGTCGAATACAAAAACGACCCCGGCAACGGCTACACCAAAACGCTGCTGTGCTTCCTGCAATTGTTCATCGTCAGCAACCGCGACAACACCTACTACTTCGCCAATAATAGCGCCCGTCATTTCTCGTTTAACGCTGATGAGCGCTTCTTGCCCATATATCAGTTTGCTGACGAGGCAAATAAAAAGATTACCTACCTCGACAGCTTCGCCGAGACCTTCCTCGTCAAATGTACGCTTGGCCAAACACTTAGCCGCTACATGGTGCTCATTGCCAGCGAGCAAAAGCTCATGATGATGCGCCCGTACCAAGTCTATGCAGTCAAAGCCATCGTCGAGTGCATCCAGCAAAACTGCGGCAATGGCTATATCTGGCACACCACCGGCAGCGGCAAAACGCTCACGTCCTTCAAAGCCTCTACCTTGCTCAAGGACACCCCAGAGATCGAGAAATGTCTCTTTGTGGTGGACCGCAAAGACCTCGACCGCCAGACCCGTGAAGAATTCAACAAGTTCCAGGAAGGCTGCGTCGAAGAAAACACCAACACCGCTGCGCTGGTGCGTCGGCTGCTGTCCGAGGACTACGCTGACAAAGTTATCGTCACCACCATCCAGAAGCTCGGCCTCGCGCTGGATGAAAACAGTAGACGTAACAAGCAGCGCAAACGGAACGACCAGCTCACCTACAAAGAGCAGTTGGCCCCACTGCGCGACAAACGCATTGTGTTCATCTTCGATGAATGCCATCGCTCCCAGTTTGGCGAGAACCACAAAGCCATCAAGGAGTTCTTCCCCAAAGCCCAGCTCTTTGGCTTTACCGGCACGCCCATCTTCGAAGAAAACGCCTCACGCGTAAAAGTGGAAGACCAGCAGGCCTCTTACCAAACCACAGAAGAGCTTTTTCAGAAGCAGTTGCACGCTTACACCATCACCCACGCTATTGAAGACGCCAACGTGCTGCGCTTCCATATCGATTACTTTAAACCAGAGGGCAAAAAAATGCCCAAGCCTGGGGAAGGTTTGGCCAAGCGAGCCGTAATCGAAGCCATCCTCGCTAAGCACGACATGGCCACCTCCCAGCGTCGTTTCAATGCCATTTTGGCTACGGCCAGCATCAACGACGCCATCGAATACCATAGCCTGTTTGCCGAGTTGCAACATGCCAAACAACTGGCCGAACCTGACTACCCGCTGCTGAATATCGCCTGTGTATTCTCGCCGCCAGCTGAAGGCAATGCGGACGTAAAGCAGATTCAGGAAGACCTGCCGCAAGAAAAGCAGGACAACGAAGAAGACCCAGAAAGCAAAAAAGCAGCGCTCAAAGCCATCCTGGGTAGCTACAACGCCCGTTATGGCAGCAACCACAGCATCAGCGAGTTCGACCTCTATTACCAAGACGTGCAAAAGCGCATCAAAGACCAACAGTGGCCCAATGCTGACCACCCACATACGCAGAAAATCGACATCACCATCGTGGTCGACATGCTGCTCACTGGCTTCGATTCCAAATACCTGAACACGCTCTACGTGGACAAAAAACTCAAGTACCACGGTTTGATCCAGGCGTTCTCGCGTACCAACCGCGTACTTAACAGCACCAAGCCCTACGGCAACATTCTTGACTTCCGCCAGCAGCAAGATGCTGTAGATATCGCGATTACCCGGTTCTCCGGCGAACAATCCGGCAAACAGGCCCGCGAAATCTGGCTAGTTGACAAGGCTCCCGTAGTTATTGAAAAACTACAGGCTGCCGTGCAAAAGCTTGATGACTTTATGCAATCGCAAGGCGTGGCCTGCGCACCGGAGGCCGTGAATAACCTAAAAGGAGACGATGCCCGCGCTGCTTTTATTAGCCACTTCAAGGAAGTGCAGCGTCTCAAAACCCAGCTTGACCAATATACCGACCTCACTGAAGACAACGCCGCTGCCATTGAGCACATCCTGCCCAAGGAAAACCTGCTGGGCTTTCGCGGTGCTTATTTGGAAACAGCCCAGCGCCTCAAGGCTCAGCAAGATAAGCACAGCAAAGACAAAGATGGCAAAGCCAATGCAGTTGACCAGCTCGATTTCGAGTTCGTGCTCTTCGCCTCCACCGTTATTGACTACGACTACATCGTGGGGCTGATGTCACGCTTCTCGCAGCAAGAGCCCAGCAAGCAGAAAATGAGCCGCGAACAGCTGATTGGCCTGATTCAGGCTGATGCCAAGTTTATCAACGAGCGCGAGGACATTGCCGCCTATATCGCTACTCTTAAGGCCGGTGAGGGGCTGAGCGAAACCGCTATCCGGGACGGCTATAGCCGCTTCAAGCAACACAAAGACACCGCCGAACTCGCCGCTATCGCAGACAAACACAACCTGGCCCCAGCAGCCTTACAAGGTTTTGTGGATGGCATTCTGCAACGCATGATCTTCGACGGCGACCAGCTAAGTGACCTGATGGCCCCGCTCGACCTCGGCTGGAAAGCACGCGCCCAAGCAGAGCTGGCGTTGATGAAAGAACTCCACGACCTACTTATTAAACGCGCCCAAGGCCGCGAAATATCAGGACTTAGCGCGTATGAGCAGTAAGACAAATACAACCAGTTCGATGGAAGACAGCACGCCCACGCTGGTGCCGAAACTGCGGTTTCCGGAGTTTCGGCAGGCAGAGGGCTGGAAGTTTACCCCTCTAAATCGCTTGGCGATTCGTGCTAAACAGAAAAATCGAGACGAAAAAATTGATCGTGTGCTAACCAATTCTGCTGAATTTGGTGTAGTAGATCAGAGAGATTTTTTTGATAAGGACATCGCTACGCAAGGAAAACTTGAAGGCTATTTTGTTGTTGGGCTGGGCTGCTACGTCTACAACCCACGCATATCGTCAACAGCGCCAGTAGGCCCCATATCAAAGAACAAAATTGGCACAGGAGTAATGTCGCCGCTATATACAGTCTTTAAATTCAAAGACGATAGGAACGATTTTTACGAACATTTTTTCAAGACTACCGGCTGGCACACCTATATGCGGCAGGCATCTAGCACTGGTGCACGCCACGATAGGATGGCCATATCAAGCGACGACTTTATGGCAATGCCTTTGCCTGTGTCGTCACCAGACGAACAACAAAAAATCGCTGATTGTCTGAATTCACTGGACGCATTGATAGTCGCTCAACGCAGCAAAGTGGACGCGCTCAAGACCCATAAAGAAGGGCTGCTGCAGCAGCTTTTCCCACGCGAAGGCGAAACCCAACCTAATCTGCGCTTTTCTGGCTTCCGAGAATCATGGATCGTAAATAAGCTCGATAGTCTTTGCATCAGTATTTCATCGGGTCGAGATAAGCTCAATCCTGAAGGAGCTTTTGATCTTTACGGATCGACTAGCATCATCGGAAAAACGACAAGCCCAAGCTTTAGCGGCGAACGAATACTAATCGCCAGAGTTGGAGCAAATGCTGGCCTATTAACCAAAGCAAAAGGTTCGTTTGGCGTAACTGACAATACTATTGTGGTCAGCCTAAAGCCTTCAATCAATATTGATTTTATCTTTTACTACCTGGAAAGCATCAATATAAACAGACTCATCTTCGGTTCGGGTCAGCCACTAATAACTGGAAGTATCTTAAAAAAACTGCCAATTCTGGTGCCATCCGATCTGGAACAACGAAAGATCTCTGCCTGCCTGTCATCACTTGGTGACCTGATCGTTACCCAAAGTCTTAAGCTTGAAGCCATAAAGGCCCACAAAATGGGCTTGATGCAGCAGCTCTTCCCATTATTTGCAGAGATCGACGTCTGATGCCTTCTTCTTTTGCTAATTTAACGAATTTAGCACTCCACTTACGAGATGCATTGAATACTAAAAAAATTGTTATTCTCTACGCTTTCAATGGCACTGGAAAAACACGTCTTTCTACAACATTCAAAGACCTTGGCAAGATTGATGGCGAGCCTGACACACTTTATTTCAACGCATTCACCGAGGACCTGTTTTACTGGGATAATGACCTTGAGGAAGACCGAGAGCGGAAGCTTAAAATAAACCGCAACTCGCGGTTCATCACCGCACTGTGGGAGCTGGAGATGGAAACGCGAATTCGCCCGTTTCTTGCTCGCTATGCGGACTTCGACTTCCGAATTGACACCGAAAATTGGGAAGTTGTCTTTTCTCGAAAAATACCTAATCCAAACTTCGATGAGAACGCAACCAGCCCTCTAGAAGAACGCACCAAGATGGAAACTCATATTAAAATTTCCCGAGGTGAAGAAAATATCTTCATCTGGTGCTTCTTTCTCGCCGTTGTTCAGTTAGTGCTGGATGACACAGAATCTTATAGCTGGGTAAAGTACATTTATATCGACGATCCAATCTCCTCTCTCGACGAGCATAACGCAATAACCGTTGCCAATCATCTGGCGCAATTGTTAACCAAAACAGACAAGATGCCTAGAACAGTTATTTCATCGCACCATGTTCTCTTCTTTAACGTCCTAAGCAACGAACTGAAGAAGAAGGCCTATCGTCACTTTGTCAAAAAGGGGGCGGCTCCAGAAAACTATATCCTTGAGGACACAACCAGCAAGCCATTCCTACACCACCTTGCGACACTGGCTGAACTTAATGAGTCAATTGCCACAGGTGCCATATATACGCACCACTTCAACATGCTGCGCCGCGTAATGGAGCAAACAGCGAATTTTTTCGACTTGAATAGCTGGGATGACTGCATCAAAATTGAGAATGATGACCAAGATAAAACTTTACACAAAAGAATCATTGATCTAATGAGTCATGGCGATTATTCGATATACGAGCCGAGGGAAATGATGGGCGAAAACAAAGAGCACTTCCAAAAAATCTTCAGAAACTTTATTGCCACTTACCCTTTTAACGAAGCGCTGTTTTCCAGCGAAACGAATTAATCACTATGACCGAAAACCAAAAGAAACTCGGAAAAACCCTATGGGCCATTGCCGATCAATTGCGCGGAGCTATGGATGCGGATGATTTTCGCGACTATATGCTGTCCTTCCTCTTCCTTCGTTACCTCTCCGACAACTATGAAATAGCGGCGAAGAAGGAACTTGGAAAAGACTATCCAGAGTTGCCCACTGACGCCTTGCTAAAAACGGGGGCAGCGACTCCTCTTCAAGTCTGGTATGAGGAGAACAAGGCGGACATCCCCGCCTTCGAGAAGCAGATGCGCCGCAAAGTGCATTACGTCATCGAGCCGGCACATCTATGGAACAGCATCGCCAATATGGCACGCACTCAGGACGATGATCTGCTCACTACGCTGCAAGCGGGCTTTAAATACATCGAAACCGAGTCCTTTGAGAGCACCTTCCAAGGCCTTTTCTCGGAAATCGATCTGGGGTCCCCCAAGCTGGGCAGGAGCTATACGGAGCGCAACACTAAGCTCTGCACCATCATCCAAAAGATCGCCGAGGGCCTAGCAGACTTTTCCACAGATAGTGATGCACTGGGCGATGCTTACGAATACCTGATCGGCCAGTTTGCCGCTGGTTCAGGCAAGAAGGCGGGCGAGTTCTACACCCCCCAACAAATTTCCGACATCCTTTCCGCTATAGTCACCCTTGACAGCCAAAACCCCAAAACCGGGCCCAAAAAGCGCTTGGAAAGTGTGTTGGACTTCGCCTGCGGTTCCGGCTCGCTGCTGCTTAACGTGCGCAAGCGCATGGGGCAGCATGGCATTGGCAAGATTTATGGCCAGGAAAAGAACATCACCACCTATAACTTGGCCCGCATGAACATGCTGCTGCACGGGGTGAAGGACACCGAGTTCGCGATTTACCATGGCGACACTTTGAGCAACGACTGGGGCATTCTACGCGAGCTAAACCCTGCTAAAAAACCCACGTTTGATGCCATTGTCGCTAACCCGCCCTTCAGCTACCGCTGGGACCCCACGGAAGCCCTGGCCGATGACGTGCGCTTCAAAAACCACGGACTAGCACCTAAATCGGCTGCCGACTTTGCCTTTCTGCTGCATGGCTTTCACTTTTTGAAAGACGAAGGCGTGATGGCCATCATCCTGCCCCACGGTGTGTTATTCCGTGGCGGTGCTGAAGAGCGCATCCGCACCAAACTGCTAAAAGACGGCCACATCGATACCGTGATCGGCTTGCCATCTAACCTGTTTTATTCCACAGGTATCCCTGTCTGCATTCTTGTGCTCAAGAAGTGCAAGCAACCGGACGACGTGTTGTTTATCAACGGGGCTGAACACTTCATCAAAGGTAAGCGCCAGAACCAACTGACCGATGAGAACATCGCCAAGATCATCGATACTTACCAGTTCCGTAAAGAGGAGCCCCGCTATGCTCGTAGGGTGGAGATGGGGGAGATTGAAAAGAACGGCTACAACCTGAATATTTCCCGCTACATCACTACCGCGAGCGCAGAGACAGACATTAACCTACAAGCCGTGAATGACAAACTGGCTACGTTAGAAGAAACCATTCAAGCGGCACGGGACAAACACAATGTGTTTCTGAAAGAGCTGGGCCTGCCATGCTTAATGTGAACCGCGAGACGACTCAACGAATTAGCACAACAAGGCACTAAATAGAGAATAATGCCTCGTTATGCGTCTACAAATAACTGAAAGATTAAAAGGGGACGATTTATTTATAGGGCCGACCGGCCGCTTTTGGCCGGTTTATGCCTATCGGTACCCTCGGCATCGGGGGAGCGTTCAGCTAGGGACGATACTGCGAATGATACTGTACTGTAAAACTAGCGATACCATCACCGTAACTGAGGTTTAAGTGATCAAGCGACACGAACTCGCCGGTTGGGCGACTCGCGGTAACAGCAAGCGATTCAAGGCCAAATTAGAATGGCCGCTTACATCGACTTGACCGAAATAACCTCCACAAACTTGAATTTTTTTCTAGCCGTCTTTTTAGCTTCTTGCTCCGCAACTAGGGTGCTCAGTGTATCGACCTCATGTACTTCCTCGTGCATTTTGCCTTCAAACTCATTTCCCACCCGCAGCGTGACTCTCAGCCTGGGCGTAAAGGCTTTTGACGCTTTCTTTTTCTTCGCTGCCTTTACCGGTTGCACGGTCACGACATCCGGAACGGTGTCTTGCACGTGTGAGTTAATTGCCGGTGCAGGGGACTTAGACTCACTGAATAGCGCCCGGCGCATCTCTTCTTCCGTCAACTCTATATTCATATCATTTCTCAGAAGGGTGTTATGTACAGCCTGATCGATTCTATCAGTGTGGCCGGACTCGGCGGTAAATCGTCGTTGGGTCAGACCTGAGGCGATAGAGGGCCACCAGATACCTGCGAGCATCAGCGTCTGGCCGGCAGCCTTCGTTCGGACGCATATCTTATTGATACTGCATGCTTGTGTTGTCGCTGCTTCACATTTACGCTTTGTCCGTCGCGGTCAGTCCCGTGACCGGGTGTCAGAACCTGAATTGTTCGAGGCGCATGGCGCCATAGCCAGCAATTAAGTGCTTACAGAGGCTTAGCTGCCGCTTTTCTATGGCGGTCCGTGCGGGGCAGGCTTCGGCCTGGCCGGTTCCCTCGGACGCCGGTTTCTGACCCCCGTACGGTCCGCCACCCATTTCGTGTCAGAACGGCTGGGTGGACGGTTCCTTAACTGTCCGAGGAGATAAGGAAAATGCCCTGTCCCCCTTTTAAGCTCGTGCGCCACCCCGGCCGTTTGTTTTGTACTTCAAACTATCTCGGAGGATTCCGTGATGTTTGATCTCTCGCTTCTAATCGGCCTTCCCAAACCCAACACCATCGATACTGCATCGCTTACCCCTGAAGATGCCGCAGTTAAACTACGGCAGGCTGCCACGCTTCGGCTAAATGGAGCGCAGAGTATTCTGCTTCATTTTCCGCAGGACGTTGAGCTGGCCGTAGAACTGCTGGATGACGCGGCAGTGCTTTTCGACAAGGCCTTTCGCTATTTGACTGGCATCCCGGCTCAGCGCGTTCATCAACAGATCGGTGAGTACGTCTCTGTTCCGTCCGCAGAAGGTTCGCCCGCGATTCAAACCCCCTGGGGTGATGAGTTCGCTCCGGCGATTAAGGATGGCGTTCGGTGTGCTGAGACCTGGCTTGAAGGCTCATCATTACCATTATGGTGGGCGCTGTCGCAGAATCGAAAACGTCATCGTCCAGGTGATTTTCAGGAAGCGTTCGAGGCCGGTTTTCTCCTGCGTTTGCAGCAGACGCTGATCAACCTTCGTGAAGTCGCGGCATCCCGACCAACAAGTTTCGATGCTTGAGGCTCTAATTGACGTTTGAGACTTTGCTTTTCCCGCCAAACCCTCCGATCCAGCGATCTTTGATCGCGCCGATCGGAGGGTTCACCCGCTCTTTCTTGAAGCCACCTCGTTCCACCCTCCCATTTCAAATATGATTAGCGCCACGCCGTTGTTTATCCGTCATTAATTGCCCGTGATCTCTATCGAGTATCGCGCAGTGCCAGAGCGTCAGAGCGGGGGTTGTCGTGGGGCTATGCTCGAGAGTTGGCGACACCGGCGACACCGGCGACAACCCTGGCAGAATGGGGCCTGGAGCGTGGCGACAAAAGTGGCGACAGTCGCCATTTTCTGAGCGCTTTTGCCATGATGCTTGACGCGACTTTTCGCGTGGGTGTAAAAATTGGCGCACGGACCGCTGTCGTTGACAGCACCAGCCCAGGTAGCCAGAACCTTTAAGGCTACGCCACTTGTGTGGTGGTTCTTCCGAAGTGCGATTAGCGTCCGGCGGCTCGCACGGTCACTCCCCAAGAGTGATGGACGCCTACTCGACTGATCTGCCCACCGCGGCAGACGATGGACCTTCCTCGCTGCACTGCAGCAACCTCACCTCTCGGCACACTTCGCTGCGCCAATCCGCGCCCGTCTCTTTCTCCTTGAAAGAGACGGGCGCTCGTACCACTGCTGCAAGCCACGTCGTACAAAGCATTGCCGCAACTCTCCTCGTGACAATCGGCCTGACAAATCCGATTCGTCGCCATCCGCAATAATACAGGCACCGGTGCCGCAGCCTAAGGAAAGGCTGCATCTGACTGACAGTCAGGCATGCCCCAGGTGTCGATGTTTTTGCCTTCTCCCACTCAGGATCTCCAGGTGCCGAACTCGTCAGTCGGTACAGCCTCCACCCGCCCGTGTCTTTGGATACGTCAAGGAGGTCAGGTTCATGGGGTCATGCCCTCGCTCCCGGCCGTAAGGAGCCGTGCGTTCCACGTCAGTGAACACCTCGCAGGCCGCAGGGGCCTTGATCCCTGATAACACTCAACAGCCGTGGCGGGACTACGTGAGGACAACCAGCAATTACCGAGGAGAGAGCCCATGCAGCAGTTAGATCCGAAGCTTGAACTATCACGACCGCTAATTGAGTCAAACCCCGTGGCCGAGCCTTATCCGGTCCAGGCACTGGGTGGAATTCTTGGGCCTGCGGTTGAGCGCATGGCCGAGGTCATCGGCGTGCCCCAGGCACTGGCCGCACAATCGGTCTTGGCTGCCTCGGCGCTGGCCACTCAAGGTCATGCGGGCTTGCAACTCGATGGACGAAATTACCCCCTGTCGCTGTTCCTGATTACAGTGGCCGCGTCAGGTGATCGCAAGACCGCGGCAGATCGTTTTGCATTGCTGCCAGCACGGCAATGGGAGCGTGAACAGTGGCAGCGCTATCGCGAACAACTTGCCCGGTACCGTGCCGCACAGCGACAGGCGCAGCGTATCAAGCCCGGCGATCCTGAGCCCGCAAACGGAATGTCGCTCGAAGCGGAGCCCTCAGCCCCTAGACTGATCACCACGGACCCGACTATCGAGGCCCTGATCAAGGGGCTCTGTCATGACCTGCCTAGCATGGGTCTGTTCTGTGATGAGGGTGGACAATTCCTCGGCAGCAGCACCATGAGTCGGGATAACCGTTTGAAAGCGGTCACGACCTTGTCGTCACTCTGGGATGGCAGCCCGATAGATCGCGCGCGTTCCATGGTTGGTGAAAGCTTGCGAGCCTATGACCGACGCTTGAGCCTGCACCTGATGCTGCAACCGTATTTGGCCATGCAGTTACTCAGTGACCCGTTGCTGCAGGGGCAAGGCATTCTAGGGCGCTGCTTGATGACCTGGCCCACCAGTCTAGCCGGGCAACGTAGCTACCAGGCTGTCGACTTGTCCAAAGACGCTGCCCTCAAGCGCTATCATCACCGCCTTTCGGCTCTGTTTTATCAGCCTTGGTCACTTTCCGCTGACGGAGCCTTGCAACTGTCAAAGCTGAGCCTCAGTCCGCTCGCGCGTCGTCGCTGGATTGATTTGCATGATGCTATCGAAGCTCAACTGGGTGAGTTTGGCGAGCTCGCCAGCGTGCGGCCCAGCGGTTCGAAGGCCGCCGACAACCTTTTGCGCGTCGCCGGCATTTTGGCCGTTGTGGAGGAGAGCAGTGTCGTGGAGGTCGACCATATCCAGCGGGCCTCGGCCTTAGTTGGCTACTACCTCACCGAGATGCAGCGCCTGACCGAGCAGGAGCCGGTGTGCAGGGTAAAAGAAGAGGCGGACCGGCTGTTGCGCTGGCTGCAGGTCAAGGATTGGAAGCGCTTCAGTATTCGAGATCTGAATCGCAACGGTCCCCGCTTTGCCCGCAAGAGCAGTCGTCATGCCGCAAAGCTGCTGGTCGAGTTGATTGATCATCAGTGGTTGATCTCCGACGGCCACACCTTCGAGGTGCGCCATGTTCAATCTTGATGAAGCGCTGCGCAACCATCTGGCTCAACGCCAAAAGGAGCCGAAAGTGCGATTTGTCGCCGGTACTGTCGCCACTTTGTCGCCACGCTCAAAGGCAGGCAAGGCAAGGGGTGTCGCCGTTGTCGCCGGTGTCGCCACCCTCCATAGAACTATCACCTCGACGACCTCCATTATCCAATGGTTGGAAGAGCAGGGCGCGCATCTTTACGTCACCGACAACACGCTGTGTTTTCGCCCGACTGATTGGGCTCAGTTCGCGATTGTAAGTGCGCACTGGCGAGCCCTTTTGCATGATCTCGCAGCAGCCGATCAGGAACAGAAAAATGGCTCGGGTCGGTAAGCGAGCAGGGCGCAATTTCGGCTACGGTCGCCAGCTCAGCTATGCCGGACCGCAAGCACTGAAAGAGCTGTTTGGCGACGGCCATTTTGCTACCGTCAAAGCCCATAGTGATCGCTGGCAGGCCTTCGTGCGTTGGTGTCTATCCGAGGAAGGGCCGAGGCTCAATGATGCGCGACAGATCGACCGCGAAGTCCTAATGCGGTACGCCGTCCACGTGCGGGAGCAGGTTGATCAGGGCAACGTCGGCATCGCTACCGCGCAGAACCGACTGTCCAGCGTGAACCGAACGATGGCTGCGCTGCGCGGTGATCAATACGTCAAAATCCCGAGTCCAAGTAAGGCGCTTGGCTTGCAGCGCTCAAGCGTGCGTAGTGAGGCGCCACAAGGCCAAGACCGTGTGCAGGTCAGGCTGATTGCGCAAGCGCTGTCAGAGCGACAGCAACTGAGGGTGAGTGCCATCGTGCTCCTCGCTCGGGAGACCGGCATGCGCCTGCGTGAAGCGATCTTGGCGGACTTGCCCCGGCTGCAACGTGAGGCTCGGCAACTGGGCAAGATCAATATCCAGGACGGCACCAAAGGCGGTCGATCAGGCGCATCGGCACCGCGTTGGATTGCGGTCACGGATCAAGTTCGTGGCGCCCTCGACAGGGCCAGCGAGGCCTCACCCAAGGGCAGTCGGAGTCTGTTAACACCTGATGAAAGCTACAAAGATTTCTTACAGACAATCGTACGACCGGCGCGGGACATCATGCATGAGCATGGATTGAAAGGCTTTCATGAACTGCGGGCGGCTTACGCCTGTGAGCGCTATGAACAACTGACCGGCTTCTCCGCGCCCATCAATGGCGGTCGTGGTCAACGAGAGGATCGAGCACTCGATCAGCGTGCACGTCAGCAGATCAGCCACGAGTTGGGGCATAACCGCATCGACGTGGTGAGTGCCTACATCGGAGGTCGTCGATGAAGTCCGAGTTCGATATGGCGTTGTTTCTGAGCCCCGTGCTCAAAGGTGCGCATGCCACGCGGCAGCGGCATATCAGGCAGGCAGAAAGGATGCACGAGGCGATTCGTGAGCGCTGGAGTTGTGCGACCCCTTGGTCCTGGAAGGAAAAGCACACCAGATGGTTTTTAGAGCACTACCTGCGTTGCTCAGCACCAGCGACCATCTATTACTATGAGTTAACAGCAGGGCTGATCCGCCGCAGAAAGACGCAACTCGTGGTTGTCTGATAGATCTTTAAGCGTGAGCCCCTAAGTATGGGAATGCGGAGCCTTCCCATACTTAGGGGCTTGGCCGAAGAAGCGCAGGCATGCGGCTGATTTAGCGACAGTCGCCACTTCAGTCGCCCTGCTGCACTGCACGAATTGTCGCCTGCTCAGCGTATCGGCACGACGTTACGGTCCCTGGTTTGATTGATGGCGGATGCCGACAGGCTGCCGGTGGCTGCCTTCTGGATATGTTCACTCCACCAGGCCATCATCGGACGCCGGCGTTCGATGTAATCCGCCCGGTTGTAGGCGCTTCGAACTTCGTCTTTATCGACATGCGCCAGCGCGACTTCGATTAGCTCCGGATCCCATCCATGCTCATTCAGAATTGTGCTGGCCATGGAGCGCATGCCGTGGCTGACTAAGCGGTCCTGAAAGCCCATTCGTTTCAATGCCATGTTGGCTGTCTGGCTATTCGCGTGGGTGCGCGGATTTCTATCTGACGGGAACACATATTCCCTGTGGCCGCTATGGGGCTTAAGCGTCTCCAATAACGAGAGTGCATGTTCGGTCAGCGGGATTGTGTGCGGACGACGCTTTTTCATTCGCTCCGGAGGGATGGTCCAGATGCGTTTTTCGAAGTCGATGTCTGCCCATCGGGTAGTCGCCGCTTCGGCAGGGCGGGTCATAGTGTGTAGCTGCCATTCGATCAGGCAGCGGGTCGTCCGCTTGATGCTGGCGTTCGCGATTTCCATCATGAGCTCCGGAAGCTCATCTGGTGGTAGCGCTGCCATGTTCTCTTTCTTAGGTTTCTTGAACACCGCTCGAATGCCGCTGAGAGGGTTGGCAAAGATCATTCCGGAATTGACCCCGTAGGTCATGATCTCGTTAAGGCGCTGGCTCACTCGCTTAACTGTCTCGAGGCTGCCTTTGGCCTCAATCGGACGAAGGAGCTTGATGACCATTGGGGCGCTGACTTCGGAGAGAGGCGTTGATTTCATGCTCGGAAAAACATGCAGTGTGAGGGAGCGCCAAATGTCTTCGGCATACGCCGGCGTGACGGAATCCTTCTTCAGCTCGAACCAGGCGGAGGCCACGTTCTCGAAGGTGTGTTCCGTTTCCGCTCGTTTGGCTTCCTGTAGCTCATTGCGCTGAGCTTTTGGGTCGATGCCCTGTGCAAGCAGCTCTCTGGCCTCAACGGTTTTCTTCCTCGCTTGCGCAAGAGAAACCTCGGGATAAGAGCCGAGTGCCATGTTGATTCGATTTTTGGTGACGGGATGCCGGTAGTTGAAATTCCACTGCATCGAGCGATTGACCCTGACTCGCAGTTGGAGCCCGTCGCCATCCGTGAGGACGTAATCCTTGTCTTTCGGTTTGACCGCCTTGAGCTGGCGGTCGGAGAGGCGGGTGGTTTGAGCGCACATGAGAAGTACTCCATGACACCTTTTGGTATTCCCAAGATTAGCGCCGGGTAGCCGGGAATACCATTGGGAATACCAAACTGCCTGGAACTCAAAAAGCCTGGAAAGCCTCCCGTGGCCCTGAACCCCCCGTATTTACTGGATTGCAGGCACAAAAAAAGACGTCCGTGGACGTCTTTAGTTGATCAAATGGTGGAGCCGGGGGGATTTGAACCCCCGTCCGCCAGTACTCCGCTGTCGGTACTACATGCGTAGCCGTTTCTATTAAGTTAACCCTCAGCGACCCGAAGGGCAGGGTGCTTTGGGCGAGTTGTGTAAGTTTTAGCCGCTTCGTCCACAACGTACTGCACGGCGATTCTGTTCTATATGACAATCACTTTGGGTTTACAGACATCCCCTGGTGATTGCTGGACCCGAAGGTACCAGAAGCTCAGGATCTAAAGCTGCTTACGCAGCGAGAGAGAATTCCTGGCCGTAGGTTTCGTCATTGGCAACTATAAGTAGTTGCAACAGTGGATTTACGAGTTCTGTTACCAACTCGGCATGCACCTAAAGTTTCGCAACCGGCGTCGAATCCTAAACGGCCCCGAGCCTGTTGCTCCGTGAATCAAAGTGAGCAACAAGCCTTTGCAGTGTACGCCAACACGCCTCAGAAGGCCACCCGCAAGGTTGGCCTCGATTGATCATGGGGTGGTTCCTTGTTCAATTTGCCATCGACAATGCCTGGCTGGCCTCGGTGGCGCATTTTTTTTCATCGTTGGCGGCTTGTGAAGCCTTGGCGCTGGCCAACAGTCTTTTGATCTCCGGCGCATTGCTGGAGGTCGCTGGCAGCGAATTCACTTTGGCTTCGAGCTCTTGCAGCTTGCTCGTACACAGGTTGTTGTCCGCAGCAAATACGGGAGAGGCCAGCATTGCAGCAGAAATGAACAGACCAGCGAGTGCGGTACGTTTCATGGGTATCTCCTCGAACTGATGGTCTCGGTGCTGCCGCATGGGCGGGCGGCTCGGCCGAGTCTGAAAAATCAGCCACGATTGATGGGCTTATCTAAAAGACTGCGGCGCGGCACAGGAATTCGGTTTTTGCGGAAAAGCGATGAAAAAACTGTGTGACAGGAGCAATGGCACTAAAACGGATTACCAAACCCCCAAATGCAACAAAACCCGCAATTGACGGGTTTTGGTTTGCTTCATATCTGGTGGGGCTAGCACGGCCCAGAAGGCCAACCCGAAGGTTGGCCCGGAGCTGAGTTACTTCCCGCCTTTGTGCGCGTCGGTGATGGTCTTGATGATGTCGTTGGTCTCGGCGATGCAATCATCAATACCTTCCTTGGTGCCTTTTGCCTGGTCGGCTTTGGCCTGCTTGACGGAGGCCTCCACCTGGTCCGCCATTTCCTGAGGAACCTGTGCCTTGCCGTTTTCAATGGTTTGCAGGTTGACATCGCATTGGGTTTTTTCGGCCGCAAACGAAGTGGAAGCCATCATGGAAGCAGTAACGAACAAACCTAAAAGCACAGAACGATTCATGTGTTTCTCCTTGGACTGAAGGACCAGGCATTGCTGGCCATCAAAACGGTCTACCGATTTTTTAGGAGGTCCCGCATTAGCGGGACTTGGTCAGTGGACTGCGGCGGCACGTCAGGGTTCTTTTTTTTGCTTTAAATCTGTCGTTTCCAGCAAGAAGCATAAGCACGGCATGCCTATGCTTCTTCCTTTAGATCCTGCTATCAGGGCACCCTAGCCTGGGTAACGCGGTCCACCAGATAGACTAGTCCGTGGTAGTCAATGCCGCCATGTTGCGTCAAACCAATCTCACAAGTGCGGCTGGTAGAGATCCCTTCGCTGCACTGCTGAACCGCATCCTTGAGCGTGCGCAGCGAGTGGGCGTTCAGTTCGGGCGTCGTGAATCCTTTGTCACCGGCAAACCCGCAGCAGTGAATGCCTTCAGGAATCACCACGTTTTTACTGCATTTGCGCGCCAGTTCGATCAGCGCCTGACTTTCCCCAAGGTGCTGAGTGCTGCACGTGACGTGCACTGCAATCGGCGCTTCCTGCGGTGTGAAGTCGAGGCGATCCATCAAATGCGTACGGATGAAACGCACCGGGTCGTACAGGTCGAGTCGAACTTCACCCTGGTCTTGAACCAGCCGTAACGTGCACGGGCTGGTGTCGCAATAAATCGGATCAAGCCCGCCGCGACTGGCGTGCAGTAATGCGCCGATCAGTTCCTGGCGCTTGTGTTCGGCCTGTTCGGCGTAGCCTTTGGAGGCGAATGGCTGGCCGCAGCAGAGGTTGTCCAGGTTGTCCGGGAAGACCACTTGGTAACCGGCTTTTTCAAGCAGCCCACGGGTTTTGTCGTACAGCGACATCTGTTCTTTATCCGCCGCCGCCGGGCCCATGACCCGCGACACGCACGCCGCCAGGTACACCACGCGAGGGCGTTCGTCCGATACGGTGGGGCTGAAGCGAATGGCTTTTTCCGGCTGCGGCATGGCGTTGGTCCATTGCGGAACCTGACCTTTGGACAGCTTCGTCAGCGACGCCGAAAGTTTCGCCAGGCGTGGTGCTCCCAGCAGCATCCGTGCGCCATTGGCGACGTGCAGAGTGAAACGTGCACCTTGCAGCGCCGTGGCGAAATTGCCTTCCAGCCAGTTGGCAGTTTTCGTACGTGTTGCGTGACGGCTGCGCAGCTTTTTCACCAGTTCGCCGGTATTGATGCCGACAGGGCAACGTTGAGCGCAAAGACCGGTGGCCGCGCAGGTGTCGATGCCTTGGTATTCGTATGCCGCTTCAAGTTCGGTGGTATCAACGCCTGCACGCTTTTTCGCCTGAATATCCCGCCAGATCACAATGCGCTGGCGCGGGCTCAGGGTCAGGCCTTTCGAGGGGCAGACCGGCTCACAGAAACCGCATTCGATGCACTTATCCACAATCTCGTCGGCGGCCGGCAACGGCTTCAAATGCTTGAGGTGGATTTGCGGGTCCTCGCTGAGCACCACGTCCGGGTTGAGAATGCCGTTGGGGTCGAGCAGGCGCTTGAGCTGCCACATCAATTGGTAGGCATCGCTGCCCCATTCCAGCTCAACGAACGGCGCCATGTTGCGACCGGTGCCGTGTTCGGCCTTCAACGAGCCGCCGAATTCCACCGCCACCAACTGCGCCACGTCGTCCATGAACGCTTGATAGCGTGCGACTTCTTCCGGGTTGTTGAAGCCTTGGGTGAAGACAAAGTGCAGATTGCCTTCCAGTGCGTGTCCGAAAAGGATCGCTTCGTCGTAGTGATGTTTGTCAAACAACTCGATCAGGCGATTGACGCCGATGGCCAGTTGTTCCACCGGGAACGTCACGTCCTCGATGATCACCGTGGTGCCGGTTTTTCGCACGGCGCCGACGGCGGGGAAGGTGTCTTTGCGGATCGCCCAGAGACGGGCGTTTTCCACCGGGTCTTCGGTGAAGTCGACCTGTTTCTCCACCGGGAACGAAGACAGCGACGCCATGATCTGCGCCAGTTGTTCCTGCAACAAAGTGGACGATGCGGCGCGGGATTCGATCAGCAGCGCGCAGGCATTATTCGACTGGTGTTGTACGAAAGACGGCATGCCGGGTTTGTCTTGCACCGAGCGCAGGCTGCGGCGGTCGAGCAATTCCACCGCTGACACCGGCTGGCTTTTCAGCACGCTGACGGCATTGCAGCAGGTTTCCACATCCGGGAACACGATCAGCGCGGACGCCTTGTTCGGGTGATCGATCACCGTGTCGTACGTCACGGCACTGATAAAACCGAGGGTGCCTTCGGAACCCACCAGCAAGTGGCTCAAGATATCCACAGGCTCGTCGAAATCCACCAGCGCATTGAGTGACAGGCCGGTGGTATTTTTCAGACGGTATTTGTGGCGGATTCTCGCAGCCAATTCAGCATTGGCGCGGGTCTCGCGGCCCAAGGTCGCCAGGCGTTCGAGCAACGAGGCGTGGCTTTGGCGAAACGCCGCGACACTGGCCGAATCTTCGGTATCGAGGCGGCTGCCATCGGCCAGCACCAGCCGAATGCCGGCCAGGGTGTGATAGGTGTTCTGCGCCGTGCCGCAACACATACCGCTGGCATTGTTGGCGACGATACCGCCGATTTTGCAGGCGTTGATCGAGGCCGGGTCCGGGCCGATCTTGCGGCCGAACGGTGCCAGCCAGGCGTTGGCCTGCGCGCCGATCACGCCCGGTTGCAGACGGATTTGCGTGCCTTGGCCACGGATTTCGCGACCATTCCAGTTGTCCCCCAGCACGATCAGCACCGAATCGCTGATGGCTTGACCAGACAGGCTGGTGCCGGCGGCGCGGAACGTTACCGGGACGTGATCCCGTTGCGCCAGCTTGAGTAGCGAGACCACTTCGTCTTCCGATTCGACGCGAATCACCAGTTTCGGAATCAGCCGATAGAAACTGGCGTCAGTGCCGAAGGCCAGGGTCGATAGCGGGTCGTCGAAACGTCGCTCGTGGGGAATCAGTTTTTCTGCATCTCTGAGGAACGCCGTCGGTAGACTCATTGGTCCTCCAGGATCAGCACCACGAGGTCTTTCGGTCCATGCGCGCCGTAGGCCAGGACTTGTTCGATGTCCGCAGTTTTCGACGGGCCGGATACCAGCAAAGCGTTGGTCGGCATGCCTTGGGCCCAATTGAATTCCTGCTGCACCTGATAGAAGTTGTCGCGGATTTCACTGGCCTTGAGCAGGGCGAAATGCACCGGCGGTACCAGGCTCATCAAGCGCGGTTCTTCACGCGTCGGCCAGAGAATCAGGCTGCCGGTTGCGGCAATGGCGCCAAGGGTGCCGGTGAGGCTGGCCGGGGTATCGTTGAACAGCTCGGCTTTCCATTCTTCAACCGGACGATCGTAGGCTTTGAGCGTCGGCAGCTCAGGATGATTCGCCCAGTGCGCAGTGATGCGTTGGCCGTGGGGCGTCGTCGGTGCGATCAAAAGGCTTGGCAACTGGCGATCACGCAGCAGTTGGGCGAGCAATGCGGGCCAGGCTTCACTGGAGGTCAGATGGATTTCGGTGTGCACCGCTTCCATCAGTTTGCGCAGTTGTGGAATGCGTTGTTCAGGTGTGTAGGTGTAGGGCGCGGTCACCAGTCCGACGTCGAATTCGTCAGGCACGGGCGTAGTGCCGGTCAGACTTTTCCGTAACTTGGCAAGGATGTTTTGCTTGGCGCTCATCAACGGTCTCCCTGTTTGGCCAGGTGTTCGCGGGCCATGTCGTGCAGTGAGCGGGCGGCGGGCTTTGGCGCGCTGTGGTTTTGCGTCCAGGGGCCGACATTGTCTGGCGTGAGGGCGCGCAGGCGAGTGGCGAAGAAACCGAACAGGCGATAAAGCGTCGGCGAACTGTTGAGCCTGGCCCAGGCGTTCCAGATGAACCGTTCCTTGCGCGAATACTTGCTGCCTTGACCGCGCATGACCTGATTCGGGCTGTCCGGGGCTTTGACGTTCTCTTCCCGCAGGCGACGCAGCAATGCAGGGATAGGAATTTTTACCGGGCAGACTTCGCCGCAAGCACCGCAAAGCGATGAAGCGCTGGGATGATCCGGGACTTTCGCCAGGCCGACCATGTGAGGCGTGATGATTTTTCCGATAGGCCCAGGGTAAACCTCCCCATAGGCGTGGCCGCCGATTCGGGTGTAGACCGGGCAATGATTCATACAGGCACCGCAGCGGATGCAGTTCAGGGTCTGGCGCAATTCGCTGTCGGCAAACGCCTGGCTGCGACCGTTGTCGAGCAATACCAGGTGCACTTCCCGGGGGCCGTCGAGTTCATGCTCCTGGCGTGGGCCGGAGATCATGTTGACGTAGGTGGTGATCGGAATGCCCAGCGCCGAGCGGGTCAGCAGCGACAGCAGTGGCACCACGTCACGCAGGTTTTCCACGACTTTTTCGATGCCGGTCACGGCGATATGCACGGGTGGGACAGCGGTGGTCATGCGCCCGTTGCCTTCGTTTTCCACCAGCAACAGGGTGCCGGTTTCGGCCACGGCGAAGTTGACGCCGGAGACGCCGATGTCCGCTTCGAAGAATTTCTGCCGCAAGACTCTGCGACCGATCTGAATGAGTTGGTCAACGTCCTTGGTGTATTCCACGCCAAGTTTGTCGTGGAACAAGGACGCGACCTGACCGGCATTCTTGTGGATCGCCGGCATAATAATGTGTGAAGGCTTCTCGTGGTCGAGCTGGACGATGTACTCACCCATGTCCGACTCCAGGCATTCAATGCCTTGAGCCTCGAGGACATGGTTCATCTCCATCTCTTCGCTGACCATCGATTTGCCCTTGATCACTTGCCGCCCCTCGTGAGCGCGGATGATCGAGAGGACGATGCCATTGGCTTCGTCCACCGTTTCCGCCCAGTGCACTGTCACACCGTTGCGGGTCAGGTTCTGTTCAAGCTGCTCGAGCAGGTCGGGCAACTTGGATAACGCACGGGCGCGGACAGCATTGCCCAGCGCTCGCAAATGTTCTCTTTCGTGGGCATCGCTGAAGGACGCTGCCCGTTTGGTCATCAGTGAATCCATCGCAGTGCGAAAGTTGTTTCGCAGTTGCTTGTCGTCCAAAGCCTTGTGAGCCCGGGTGCGAAAATCCTCTTCTACGGCAACCGTAGGAATAATCGTGGAAGTGCTCATCGGGCACCTCCGGTTCGCTGCCAGAGAAAACTGGCCAGGTGTTGGCCGCGCAGCGTTTCCTTTTGTTTCTCCAGCGAGCCGTTGATGTTCATCAGGCAACCGCAGTCGGCACTGAGTACCTTGTGCGCGCCGGACTCCTTCAACGACCGGGTCTTGTCCACCACCATCGCACCGGAAATGTCTGGCATACGGACGCTGAACGTCCCGCCAAAGCCACAACATTCACTTTCGTGATCGTGATTGACCCGCTCTACGTTGCTCAATTGCGCCAACAACTCGCGACCGTGCAGGTGGGTGTTCATTTCGCGGCGTGCCGAGCACGACGTGTGCAGCGCCACTTTGACCGGCTCGCCGCTGTCCTTGAGCTGCACCTTGCAGACAAACAGCAGGAACTCGGCCAGCTCATACGTCCTGGCCGCCAAGGCCTGAACCTGTTTCAACGTCTGCGGCTCGTCCTTGAACAAGTCGGCGTAGTGTTCGCGCAACATCCCGGCACACGATCCCGACGGCACCACCACCGGATAATCCCCGGCAAACAGCGCCAGTTGCGAGCGCGCCACCGTCCTTGCCTGCTCGGTGTAACCCGAGGTGTAGGCCGGTTGTCCGCAGCAGCTTTGCCCTTGCGGGTACTCGACACGAATACCTTCGCGTTCCAGCAAGTGAATCGCGTCCATCCCGGCTTCGGGGTAGAACAAGTCCACCACGCAGGTTCCGAACAGGTAAACCCGTGACGGTTTCTCGCTAGGGTATTGCCGAGGCTCGTGCAGTGGCGGGGCGACGCGGGTCGCATTCGGCACGGCGTTGTAAAAAAGCTCGCTCATCAGGCGTGTCTCCGGGTGGTCCCGGTTATCCGTCCGCTGAGGCTGCTGAATATAGAGAGGGAAGCTTTCAGCAGCCTTGCAGACCGGGTTGTGAATTGCTGACGCCGGAATCGTGGTCCGGCGTCGGTTTTTGCTTTTTAACGTGTAGTACTTAGTGCACCAGCATGCCGGTGAACCAGTAGGCCTGGGCCAGGGTGATCAAGCCGACTATCGTTGCAAAGAATAGGCTGTGCTTGAGGGTGAAGCGGAACAGATCCGATTCCTTGCCCACCAGACCGGTCGCGGCGCAGGCCACGGCGATCGATTGTGGCGAGATCATCTTGCCGGTCACGCCGCCACTGGTGTTTGCCGCCACCAGCAACACATCGTTGACGCCGATCTGGTGCGCGGTGGTTGCTTGCAACGAACTGAAGAGTGCGTTGGAGGAGGTGTCGGAACCGGTCAGGAACACGCCCAGCCAGCCGAGGAACGGCGAGAAGAACGGGAACGCTGCACCCGTCGCCGCCAGCACCAGAGCCATGGTCGAAGACATGCCCGAGTAGTTGGTGACGAAAGCGAACGCCAGCACCATGCCGATGGACAGGATCGGCCAACGCAGTTCGTAGAAGGTCTCTTTCAAAGTGGTCAGACCAGTTTTGATGTTGATCTTCAGAACCAGCATCGAGATCAGCGCAGAGAAGAAAATCGCCGTGCCGGTCGCGGAAATCGGGTCAAGTTTGAACACCGCCGGAATGGCAGTCGGCGCCGCCACGATCGGAGCAACCTTGATCACCATTTGGTCCAGGTGCGGAATGGCGAAGTTGAATACGAAGCTGTACATCGAACCGCCAGCAGCGAACATGGCTTTGAACGGTTTCAGGGTCCAGATGGTGACCAGTACGGTGAGGATCAGGAACGGTGACCAGGCTTTGAAAATTTCACCGAGGCTGTAAGGCGAGGCCACGGTGGTGCGCGGTTGACCGAAGCCGCCGGCGCTGGCGGTCACCACGGACGCCGAGACGGCACCGACAATGTGTTGGCCCGCGGCGCGTTTCGGCTGCCAGACTTTCAGGAACAGGGTCAGCGAAATCAGGCTGACCAGAGCCGAGGTGATGTCCGGCAGTTCCGGTCCAATGAAGTTGGACGTGAAGTATTGGGTGATGGCGAAGCTCAAACCGGCCACCAGGGCAGCGGGCCAGGTTTCCTTGACGCCGCGCAGGCCGTCCATCATGAACACCAGCCAGAACGGCACGAACAGCGACAGCAGCGGTAGTTGGCGACCGGTCATGGCGCCGATCTTGAACGCGTCGATGCCGGTCACTTGCCCGGCGACGATGATCGGGATGCCCAGGGCGCCGAAGGCTACCGGCGCGGTGTTGGCAATCAGGCACAGGCCCGCGGCATACAGCGGATTGAAGCCCAGGCCAACGAGCAGTGCGGCGGTAATCGCTACCGGCGCGCCGAAACCGGCTGCACCTTCCAGGAAAGCGCCGAAGCAGAAGCCGATCAGCAAAACCTGCAAGCGCTGGTCGTCGGTGATCGACAGTACCGAGCTGCGGATGACTTCAAACTGACCGCTCTTGACCGTCAGTTTGTAGAGGAACACGGCTGCCACAATGATCCAGGCGATGGGCCAGAGACCGTAGGCGAAACCATAACCGGCGGCGGCGAACGCCATGTCGACCGGCATCTGGAAGGCAAAAATCGCCACGGCGATGGATAACGCCAGGGTGATGCTRCCGGCCACATGACCTTTGAGGCGGAACACCGCCAACGCCAGGAAGAAAAACACGATAGGGATGACGGCTGCGAGGGCGGAGACGCCGAGACTGCCGAGCGGGGTGTAGAGCTGTTGCCAGGTTTGCATATGGGGTGGCCCCTAATTGTTGTTGGTCAGGCACTGGGCAGCGTTGTTGGTTAATTGGTAATACCAATTTACAATCGCTGTTGGCTAGGGTAAAAGCCTTATGCGCGGCGTGTCAATTTGCCGCCCTAAAACTTTTGTCGAATAAGCCGTGTGCAGCGCATCGGATCGGTTTGATCGAGCGTCGTCTTGCCAGATGCTGGCGTCGCGCCAATAGGCCAGAATAGAGATCCCGGCAAGCTGTCGGGATCGTGGAGAATTGAGTTATGGGGTTTGATCAGATTCGTCAGCGCCGTTTGTCTGACGATATTGTCGAGCGGCTCGAAGGGATGATCCTGGAAGGCACGCTGAAGCCTGGTGAGCGCTTGCCGGCCGAGCGCACGCTGGCTGAGCAGTTCGGTGTGTCACGCCCTTCATTGCGCGAGGCGATTCAGAAGCTGGCGGCCAAGGGTTTGCTGGTCAGTCGCCAGGGCGGTGGCAATTACGTCGTCGATTCGTTGGGGTCGACCTTCAGCGATCCATTGCTGCAGCTGTTGGAAAATAACCCTGAGGCGCAACGCGATCTATTGGAGTTTCGCCACACGCTGGAAGCGTCCTGCGCTTACTACGCGGCCTTGCGTGCCACCGATGTGGACCGTGAGCGGCTGACGGCCGCGTTTGATGAGTTGCAGGACTGTTATTCGCGTCACGATGACGTCAGTCGGGCTGAAGAGGGTGCGGCAGATGCGAAATTTCACCTGGCGATTGCCGAGGCCAGTCATAACGCGGTGTTGCTGCACACCATTCGCGGGCTGTTCGATCTGCTCAAGCGCAACGTGGTGACCAATATTGGCGGCATGTACAAGCAGCGCACCGAAACCCGCGACATGCTGATCACGCAGCACCGGGAGTTGTACCTGGCGATTATCGAGGGGCGGGCGGAGCAGGCGCGGGAAGTCTCCAGCCGGCACATTTTGTATGTGCAGGAAGTGCTGGAGGAAGTGCGTCAGGAAGTGCAGCGCATGGCTCGGGCGGAGCGGCGCAAAGGGATGTAGTCTGATCGTTCCCACGCTCCGCGTGGGAATGCATCCCGTGACGCTTCGCGTCACAAGGCGGACGCAGAGCGTCCATTGCTGCATTCCCATGCAGAGCGTGGGAACGATCAACTCAAGGCAAAGAGTTAGTCTTCCTTGCCCTTGTTGCGCACCGCACGCTGCAACTCGCGACCGGCGTCGCGCTCGCGTTCGGTATCACGCTTGTCGTATTCCTTCTTGCCCTTGCCCAGTGCGATCTCGCACTTGACCATGTGCTTGCTCCAGTACCAGGACAAGCATACGCAGGCATAACCTTTCTGTTGCACGGCCGCGGCGAGCTTTTCCAGCTCGCGGCGGTTGAGCAGCAACTTTCGGGTGCGGGTCGGGTCAGCAATGACGTGGGTGCTGGCGGTCATCAGGGGCGTAATGTGGCTGCCAAGCAGCCAGGCTTCGCCATCCTTGAGCAGCACGTAACTGTCGACCAGTTGCAGCTTGCTTGCCCGCAGACTTTTTACTTCCCAGCCGGCCAGGACCAGACCAGCCTCGAACCGATGTTCGATGAAGTAATCGTGTCGCGCCTTTTTGTTCTGCGCGATGGTCCCTGTTGGGTGTTTCTTCTGTTTAGCCATAGGGGCGGCATTATAGGGAGTTGCGCGCGAGTCGGCTACGGTATCGCTACGTGCTTGAGCAGGTTGATTGAATCCCGGACAATGCGGCCTCTTTTTTGAACGCTTGGGCGTGATAACGATGTCGACAGACAAGGTTTCTGTCCACGGCAGTTGGGCTAGCCGCTGGGTCTTCATACTCGCCGCGACCGGTTCGGCCGTGGGCCTGGGTAGTATCTGGAAATTCCCGTACATGGTCGGCGTCTATGGCGGCGGCGCTTTCGTGCTGATGTTTCTGGCCTGTATCGCGCTGATCGGTGTGCCGGTCATGCTGGCCGAAACCCTGATTGGTCGTCGCGCCCGGCAAAGTCCGGCCAACGCCTTGAAGGTGTTGGCGCTTGAAGCAGGGCATTCGGCCAAATGGTCGTGGGGCGCATTTGCCGGGATGATCACGGCGTTGCTGATCCTGTCGTTCTACAGTGTGGTCGGTGGCTGGTCGCTGGATTACATCATCGACATGGGGCGAGGCGACTTCCAGGGCGTGACGGCTGACCAGGTCGGCGCGTACTTCGGCAATGTGATCGCCGATCCTTGGCGCCTGACACTTTGGCACACGATTTTCATGCTGTTGTCTGCCGTGGTGATCGCCAAAGGCGTGGTCGCCGGGCTTGAGCGCAGCTTGCGGATCATGATGCCGCTGCTGTTTGTGATGGTCATCGTGCTGCTGGGTTACAGCATGACCACCGGCCACTTCATGGAAGGCGTGCATTTCATGTTCGACTTCCACCCGGAAAAAGTACTCGACGGTTTGCTGCCTGCCATGGGGCACGCGTTCTTCTCGCTGAGCGTCGGTGTCGGTTCGATCATGATCTATGGCGCCTACATGCCAAAGCATTCGTCGATTTCCGGCACCGTCGTGGGCGTGGCGCTGCTGGATACGTTCGTTTCGCTGGTGGCCGGCCTGGCATTGTTTCCGATTGTGTTCGCAGCGGGCTTGAACCCGAGCGAAGGCCCTGGCTTGATGTTCGTCAGCCTGCCATTTGCTTTCGGCAACGTAGCGTTTGGTCAGTTGATGGGCGTAGTGTTCTTCGTGCTGGTTGCGGTTGCTGCCTGGAGTTCGGCGATTTCGCTGCTTGAGCCCATGGTGGCTTACCTGGTTGAACGCACCAAAATCCGCCGCGCCTGGGTGACGTTCTGGTTGGCTTTCTCCTGCTGGTTCGTCGGTCTGGGTACCGTGTTTTCCTTCAATATCTGGAAGCAAGCCAAGTTTTTCGTGAACGATGGCGGGATGTTCCACCTCTACCAATGGGGGGCGACCGGTGGTCTGGACTTCTTTGGTGTGATCGATTTCTTTACCTCACGGATCATGTTGCCACTCGGTGGTTTGTGTTTCGTGGTGTTTGCGGGCTGGATCATGGGGCGTGAAGCGGTGCGCGACGAGTTGTCGATCCGCAGCCCGATACTGTTTGGTCTGTCCCTGTTCTTGATGCGCTATGTGGCGCCCATCGGCATTCTCGTAGTGTTTGCCGCCCAGCTGTGGAAGTGACGCTGACATGACGACGCATATTCAACGTTCGGCCTTGCTGCCATATCCGGCACAAGCGCTGTATGACCTGGTCAACGACGTAGCGCGTTACCCCGAGTTTCTGCCGTGGTGTTCGGCCGCCGAAGTGCTGGAAATTTCGCCTGAGTACATGCGTGCCAGCGTGGGTGTGGCCAAGGGCGGCCTCAGCCAGCATTTCGTCACCAGAAATACACTGGTGCCGGGGCAATCGATCGAAATGAACCTCGAGGAAGGTCCTTTCACCCAATTGCACGGCGTGTGGGTGTTCAAGTCGCTGACTGAGAAGGCCTGCAAGATCAGTCTGGACCTGTCGTTCGACTACGCCGGGCCGATTGTTCGCGCAACGTTGGGGCCTTTGTTCAATCAGGCGGCCAACACGCTGGTGGACGCGTTCTGCCAGCGCGCCAAGCAGATACATGGTTGAGTCGGTGATTGAGGTCGAAGTGGTGTATGCCGCCGTGGATCGCCAGGTATTGCTCTGCGTAACGATGCCAGCAGCATCGACGGTGCGAGCCGCCGTGCAATGCTCAGGCATTGGCGCAGCGTTTCCGGAACTGGATCTGGCGGCTTGCCCTGTAGGGATTTTCGGCAAGGTCGTCGCTGATCCGGACAGTCGACGGGTTCAGGCTGGGGATCGCATCGAGATCTATAGGCCTTTGCTGGCCGACCCGAAGGAGGTTCGCCGGTTGCGCGCAGCCAAGGCTGCCGAGGCCAAAGCCCGGAATCAGTGATTCGGTCAAACGCCAGACAATAAAAAACCCGGTAATTCCGGGTTTTTTATTGCGTCGCAAATTATTGCGGCGTGGTGTCCAGCGGTTCTGGCGTCGGGACTGGAACGGTTTCTACACCGTCGACGTCCTTCTGGATCTGATCCAGCAACGAACCAGGCTTGGCCGGTTTTTCCGGTTTCGGCTTCTCGACATTTTCAACTGGCGCAGTGACTGTGGTGCCTTTGTCCTTGCCGAGAATGGCTTCGTCGCGGCTCACGCCTGGCATGAAATCACCAGAGAGGCTGACAAGCTGGTCATTTGGGTTGAAGATAACGCTAATGCGTTCCTGTTGGCGTTCACCGCCACCCGGTTGCAGGCTGTACAGATAATCCCAGCGATCGGCATGGAACGTGTCAGTCAACAGAGGGTTGCCCATGATAAACCGTACTTGCTTGCGGGTCATTCCCGGGCGTAACTGGTCTATCATGTCCTGCGTGACGACATTGCCCTGCTGGATGTCGATTTTGTAAACCCCGGGGAATGAACAACCGGCGAGTGCGAGCAGTCCCACAAAGGTGAAACTGGTTAGCAAGAGCTTGGTGTTTTGCATCGGTGGGCGACTTCCACTATCTTGGCTGGGACAACGTAAACGCCGATCATACCCGCATTAAGAGAAGCTGCGAAGCAGCATCGCGAGAAAGCTGACCATGGTTGAAAATAGCGAACTACGCAAAGCCGGCCTCAAAGTGACCCTGCCAAGGGTCAAAATTCTGCAAATGCTCGATTCCGCCGAGCAACGCCACATGAGTGCCGAAGATGTTTACAAGGCGCTGATGGAGGCTGGTGAGGACGTCGGTCTGGCCACGGTTTACCGTGTACTGACTCAGTTCGAGGCAGCTGGCCTTGTGGTGCGGCACAACTTCGACGGAGGCCACGCGGTCTTCGAACTGGATGACGGCAAGCATCACGACCATATGGTCAACGTCGAAACCAGCGAAGTGATCGAATTCTTCGACGAAGAAATCGAGCGCCTGCAGAAAGCCATCGTCGACAAGTATGGTTTCGAGATGGTTGATCACAATCTGGTGCTGTACGTACGCAAGAAAAAGTAAGCATGTCGCGCGAATTTCAGATTCGCGAAACGAACGAAGGCGACCCCAGGGTCGCCTTCGTGCTGTCTGCTGTTCCTAAATTTTTGCGGTAACAACCATTTTTTTCGCGTGTGCCAGAGATTCCTTGGTGAGGTCGATGCCTCCCAGCATCCGCGCCRCTTCTTCGATGCGATCATTTTTGCTCAGCTTGGAGACAGCCGTATGAGTTGCATCCTCGCCCCGCACCTTGTGTACGAACAGGTGTTGGTGACCCTGCGCAGCCACTTGCGGCAAGTGAGTCACTGTCAGCACCTGCCCCCGCTCCCCAAGTCGACGCAGCAGTTGGCCGACGATTTCGGCGGTCGGACCACCGATACCCACGTCCACTTCGTCGAACACCAGTGTTGGTACGCGTGAGGTTTGTGCGGTGATCACCTGAATAGCGAGACTGATCCGCGACAGTTCGCCACCCGAAGCTACTTTGGCCAAGGCTTTCAATGGCTGTCCAGGGTTGGCGCTCACCAGCAGTTCTACCTGTTCGAGCCCGTTGGGTAACAGCTCATCGCTGCTGTTGGGTCGTAGTTCGATGGTGAAGCGGCCCCCCGGCATGCCCAGTCGCTGGATTTCCTGCTCCACGGCGCTGGCCAGGCTGCTCGACGCCTGATGGCGCAAGTCACTCAGTTCACGCGCGCGCTCCTGATAATGACGGGCATAGGAGGCCAGCTCATCGCTGAGCCGCTCGATGGATTCGTCGTTGGCATTCAGGGTTTCGATTTCATCCAGCAGCCGTTGCTGCATCTCCGCGACTTCGGTCGGCTGGATGCGGTGCTTGCGTGCCATGGTGTAGATCGCATCCAGGCGTTCTTCCAGGTATTGCAGTCGCGCCGGGTCGGCGTCGAAGTTGTCGAGGAAGCGGTTCAGCTCGCCCACGGCTTCTTCTACCTGGATTTGTGCGCTGGTCAGCAGGCTGCTGGCTTCGCCCAGGGCGCCGATTGAATTGTTCACGCTCGAAAGACGGTTGAGGCTGGCGGTCAGGGCGTTCAGGACGTTGCCGGAATCACTTTCGCTGCATTGCTCGACGACTTGTCGGCAGATGCCCAGCAGGGTTTCGGCGTTGGTAAGGTTCTTGTGTTCCTGCTCCAGTTGTTCCAGCTCGTTTTCGCCGAGGCCGAGGTTTTCGAGTTCTTCGAGTTGATAGCTGAGCAATTGATGGCGAGCGCGCTGCTCGTCGCCGGAGTTGGAAAGGCGTTCGAGCTCCTGGCGCGTCTGGCGCCAGCGCTGGGCAGCCAGTTGTACCTGGCGGGCAAGGTCCGTGGCTCCGGCGTACTCGTCGAGGAGGCGGCGGTGGGTGTCGGTCTTGAGTAGCGATTGGTGTTCGTGCTGGCTATGGATGTCGATCAGCAACTCGCCCAGGGCCTTGAGGTCGCCGAGAGGGCAGGGCGTACCGTTGATGTAGCCGCGGGAGCGGCCTTCGGCAGTGATGACTCGACGCAGGATGCAGGGACCATCGCTTTCGAGGTCGCGCTCGGCGAGCCAGGCACTGGCTTCCGGAATATCAACAAGGTCGAAGGTGGCCAGGATGTCAGCCTTGTCTGCGCCTGGGCGGACCACGCCGCTGTCGGCGCGGTCACCCAGAGTCAGGCCCAGGGCGTCGAGCATGATCGACTTGCCAGCGCCGGTTTCCCCGGTGATCACGCTCATCCCGCGATCGAGTTCGAGATCGAGATGTTCAACGATGGCGTAGTTATGTACGGACAGGTGCACCAGCATAAAGGCCGCTCCCAGGCTTTAGGTCTGGTTATTTATACAGTGTTTTATTTGTGCCTGACAATGGCCTCGCTTGGCTCGATTTGCTTGGCCTGACGAAATGCCCGGTGCATCGGGTAATCGCAATGCAGCGCTTTTTGTAAGGGTAATCGCAAGAATCCCCTTGAAGCTGGATTTTGCGGCCCCATATACCGGGACAGAAGCGCGAGTTGAGCTCGCGGACGATATTGAAAGGAGAAATCTATGGCTGACGAACAGACAGTGGATACGCAAAATCTAGACGCCGATCAGGCTCCACAAGCTTCGGGCGATGACCTGACGGCTCGTGTACAAGTGCTCGAAGAGCAACTGGCAGGCGCGCAGGATCAGGCTTTGCGTGTAGCCGCCGATCTGCAGAACGTCCGCCGTCGCGCCGAGCAGGATGTAGAAAAGGCTCACAAATTTGCCCTGGAGAAATTCGCGGGCGATTTGCTGCCGATCATCGACAGCCTTGAGCGCGGTCTGGAGTTGTCCAACCCGGACGACGAAAGCATCCGTCCAATGCGCGAAGGCATCGAGCTGACCCTGAAAATGTTCCAGGACACCCTGAAGCGTTATCAGCTGGAAGTGATCGATCCGCATGGCGAACCGTTCAACGCTGTTCAGCATCAGGCAATGGCCATGCAGGAAAGCGCCGATGTCGAGCCGAACAGCGTGCTCAAGGTGTTCCAGAAGGGCTATCAGCTCAATGGCCGCCTGCTGCGCCCGGCCATGGTCGTGGTCAGCAAGGCGCCTGCGCCAGTTTCGCCTTCGATTGATGAGCAGGCTTGAAAATGGCCGCAAGGCCCCCATTTATAAGTCAAGCGTTTAAGTGCTACCGCAGTTAGCCACCACTGCTGCGGCAACCAAATCCAAAGTTTCGGGAGAGTGAACATGGGCAAAATTATCGGTATCGACCTGGGGACCACCAACTCCTGCGTCTCCGTACTTGAAAACGGCGTAGCCAAAGTTATTGAAAACGCTGAAGGCGCGCGTACCACGCCGTCGATCATCGCTTACGCCAACGATGGCGAAATCCTCGTTGGCCAGTCGGCCAAGCGTCAGGCTGTGACCAATCCGCACAACACCTTGTATGCGGTGAAGCGTCTGATCGGTCGTAAGTTCGACGAAGAAGTCGTACAGAAAGACATCAAGATGGTCCCTTACAAAATCGCCAAGGCTGACAATGGCGACGCGTGGGTAGAAGTGAACGGCCAGAAAATGTCGCCGCCACAAATCTCGGCTGAAATTCTGAAGAAAATGAAGAAGACCGCCGAAGACTACCTCGGCGAGCCAGTGACTGAAGCGGTCATCACCGTTCCGGCCTACTTCAACGACAGCCAGCGTCAAGCCACCAAAGACGCCGGCCGCATCGCGGGTCTGGACGTAAAACGTATCATCAACGAACCAACCGCAGCCGCTCTGGCTTACGGTATGGACAAGGCGAAGGGCGATCACACCGTGATCGTTTACGACTTGGGCGGCGGTACTTTCGACGTTTCCGTGATCGAAATCGCTGAAGTCGATGGCGAGCACCAGTTCGAAGTATTGGCCACCAACGGTGACACGTTCCTGGGCGGTGAAGACTTTGACATTCGTCTGATCGACTACCTCGTTGACGAATTCAAGAAAGAAAGCGGCATGAACCTCAAAGGTGACCCGCTGGCCATGCAGCGCCTGAAAGAAGCCGCTGAAAAAGCCAAGATCGAGCTGTCCTCTGCTCTGTCGACCGACGTGAACCTGCCGTACATCACTGCAGACGCCACCGGTCCGAAGCACTTGAACGTGAAGATTTCTCGCGCCAAGTTGGAAGCACTGGTTGAAGACCTGGTTCAGCGCACCATCGAGCCTTGCCGCATCGCTCTGAAAGACTCCGGTATCGACGTTGGCGCAATCAACGACGTGATCCTGGTAGGCGGTCAGACCCGTATGCCACTGGTTCAGAAACTGGTAACCGAGTTCTTCGGTAAAGAAGCTCGTAAAGACGTGAACCCGGACGAAGCTGTTGCCATGGGTGCTGCTATCCAGGGCGCGGTATTGGCCGGTGACGTCAAAGACGTTCTGCTGTTGGACGTCAGCCCGCTGACCCTGGGTATCGAAACCATGGGCGGCGTGATGACCGCGCTGATCGAGAAAAACACCACGATTCCTACCAAGAAATCGCAAGTGTTCTCGACTGCCGATGACAACCAGGGCGCTGTGACCATTCACGTGCTGCAAGGTGAGCGTAAGCAAGCGGCTCAGAACAAGTCCTTGGGCAAGTTCGACCTGGCCGACATTCCACCAGCACCACGTGGCGTGCCACAAATTGAAGTGACCTTCGACATCGACGCCAACGGCATTCTGCACGTAGGCGCCAAAGACAAGGCCACCGGCAAGACTCAGTCGATCGTGATCAAGGCCAACTCCGGTCTGTCCGAGGAAGAAATTCAGCAGATGATTCGCGATGCTGAAGCCAACGTCGACGCAGACCGCCAGTTCGAAGAGCTGGCAACCGCTCGCAACCAGGGCGATGCGCTGGTTCACTCGACTCGCAAAATGGTCGCTGACGCTGGCGATAAAGTGACTGCCGAAGAGAAGACTGCGATCGAAGCTGCTGTTGTTGCTCTGGAAGCCGCTGTCAAAGGCGACGACAAAGCTGCAATCGAAGCCAAGGTTGAAGAACTGTCGAAAGTCTCTGCTCCAGTGGCGCAGAAGATGTACGCCGAACAGGCTCAGCCTGCTGAAGGCGCGGCACCGCACGACGAAAAAGCTGAAAAGGCTGACGACGTTGTCGATGCCGAGTTCGAAGAAGTCAAAGACCACAAGTAAGTTGTTGGTCGCCCGGTTGACTGCCTTTAGGCGGTGACTGGTAGGATGTCGCCGCGCGGGAGCTTGCTCCCGCGTTGGCGTGTCTGGAATACGCGAATTTTTACAGCATGCGACAGCGTTCGCGTGCTGCTGGTATGGCCGGGAATGCTCCTGCTTTTCGAGCCGCAAGTACCGCAATGAATCAAAGACCAGGATCGTTGAATTGACGTGAGTTGGGTCCGGGCCTGTATTGGGGCTCAACGAGTTTGGCAAGGCTCAGGAGAGGTTTGCCGAACGTCCTCAAGAGTGCAAAGACTTATGACAAAGCGTGACTATTACGAAGTATTGGGTGTTGAGCGTGGCTCAAGCGAAGCAGACCTGAAGAAGGCCTACCGCCGCTTGGCGATGAAGCATCACCCGGACCGTAATCCCGATGACAAAGCGTCGGAAGAAATGTTCAAAGAGGCTAACGAAGCCTACGAAGTGTTGTCCGATTCCAGCAAGCGCGCGGCCTACGACCAGTACGGTCATGCCGGTGTCGACCCGAGCATGGGTGGCGGCGGTGCCGGTTTTGGCGGTCAGAACTTCTCCGACATCTTTGGCGATGTCTTCAGTGACTTCTTCGGTGGCGGTCGCGGCGGTTCCCGTGGCGGTGCCCAGCGCGGCAGCGACCTGCGTTACACCCTGGAACTGAACCTGGAAGAGGCGGTGCGCGGTACCACCGTGAACATCCGCGTTCCGACGCTGGTCAACTGCAAGCCGTGCGACGGCTCGGGTGCCAAGAAAGGCTCCTCGCCAGTTACCTGCCCGACTTGCGGCGGTATCGGCCAGGTCCGCATGCAGCAGGGCTTCTTCTCGGTGCAGCAGACCTGCCCGCGTTGCCATGGCCAGGGCAAAATCATTTCCGACCCGTGCAACTCCTGCAACGGCGAAGGCCGTGTTGAAGAGTACAAAACCCTTTCCGTGAAAGTGCCGGCCGGTGTCGATACCGGTGACCGCATTCGTCTGTCCGGCGAAGGCGA
The DNA here is from genome assembly GCF_056405815.1 of Pseudomonas sp. P1_F1_2. Lineage (NCBI taxonomy): Bacteria > Pseudomonadati > Pseudomonadota > Gammaproteobacteria > Pseudomonadales > Pseudomonadaceae > Pseudomonas > Pseudomonas sp. P1_F1_2. The sequence continues at coordinate 51,775 of NZ_JBFUBK010000014.1, forward strand.
GGCGGGCGCTCAGGGTGGGCCGACTGGCGACCTGTACGTGGTGATCAATGTGCGCGAGCACGCGATCTTCCAGCGTGATGGCAAACACCTGTTCTGCGAAGTGCCGATCAGTTTTGTCGATGCGGCGTTGGGCGGTGAGCTGGAGATTCCGACCCTTGATGGTCGAGTCAAACTGAAGATCCCTGAGGGGACCCAGACCGGCAAGCAGTTCCGCGTTCGCGGCAAAGGCGTCGCGCCGGTGCGTGGCGGCGGTGCGGGTGATCTGATGTGTCGTGTCGCGGTCGAAACCCCTGTCAATCTGGGTCGTCRTCAGCGTGAATTGCTGGAAGAGTTCCGTAGCTCCCTGGCAGACGACAACAGCCATTCGCCGAAAACCACCGGTTGGTTTGAAGGCGTGAAGCGCTTCTTCGGCGATTTGTAAGGAGTCGGCATGCGACGTATAGCTGTGATGGGCGCTGCCGGGCGCATGGGCAAAATTCTGGTCGAGGCCGTGCAGGAGCGCGCGCCGCTGACCGGTCTGACGGCGGCCATCGTGCGCCCCGGCAGCACGCTGATTGGTGTGGATGCCGGTGAGCTGGCCTCGCTGGGGCGTATTGGTGTGCCGTTGTCCGGCAATCTGGATGCGGTCGCTGACGAGTTCGATGTTTTGATCGACTTCACGCTCCCGGAAGTCATGCTGAAAAACCTCGCGTTCTGCCGCAAGACCGGCAAGGCCATGGTAATCGGCACTACCGGGCTGGATGCGGCGCAGAAGCAGTTGCTGGCTGAGGCGGGCAAGGAGATTCCGATCGTGTTCGCGGCCAATTTCAGTGTTGGCGTGAACCTGTCGCTGAAGTTGCTCGACATGGCCGCACGTGTGCTGGGTGATGAGGCGGATATCGAAATCATCGAAGCGCATCACCGACACAAGATCGACGCACCTTCAGGCACCGCGTTGCGCATGGGTGAAGTGATCGCCAGCGCCTTGGATCGTGATCTGCAAAAGGTCGCGGTCTATGGTCGCGAAGGTCATACCGGTGCGCGTGAGCGTGAAACGATCGGCTTTGCCACTGTTCGCGGTGGTGATGTGGTTGGCGATCACACGGTGCTGTTCGCCTGTGAGGGCGAGCGTCTGGAAATCACGCATAAAGCGTCCAGTCGCATGACCTTCGCCAAAGGCGCGGTGCGAGCGGCGTTGTGGCTGGATGGTCGTGAGCCAGGCCTTTACGACATGCAAGACGTGCTCGATCTGCGTTAAGATGCGCCCGAAATCGGGTTCAAACACAGTGTTTGAGCCCGGTTTTACACCGCCAAGCGACGTCCTGTCGCATTCTCCAGCCTTTCGGGCTCATTGGCGGTAGACCAAAAATGCCTTTTTCTGTAAGCTACAGCTTTAGTGTGTCCACTAAAAGCGCGCAGAATAATTCAGTGAAGAAGCGGGGTGACGTGTCCATACGTCACTCCGCTTTTTTACAACCTGCGATCGCCCTTTCAGGCTTTATTTACGGGAGGTCTTCTTGACTAAGCCAGCCATACTCGCCCTTGCTGATGGCAGCATTTTTCGCGGCGAAGCCATTGGAGCCGACGGTCAAACCGTTGGTGAGGTGGTGTTCAACACCGCAATGACCGGCTATCAGGAAATCCTTACCGATCCTTCCTACGCCCAACAGATCGTTACCCTGACCTATCCGCACATCGGCAACACCGGCACCACGCCGGAAGACGCCGAATCCGACCGCGTCTGGTCCGCTGGCCTGGTCATCCGTGACCTGCCACTGGTTGCGAGCAACTGGCGTAACACGATGTCCCTGTCCGATTACCTGAAAGCCAACAACGTTGTGGCTATCGCCGGTATCGACACCCGCCGCCTGACGCGCATCCTGCGTGAGAAAGGCGCACAGAACGGCTGCATCATGGCCGGTGACAACATTTCCGAAGCCGCCGCCATCGCCGCTGCACAGGGTTTCCCTGGCCTCAAGGGCATGGACCTGGCCAAAGTCGTCAGCACCAAAGAGCAATACGAATGGCGCTCGACGGTCTGGGATCTGAAAACCGACAGCCACGCGACGATCGAAGCCTCCGAGCTGCCGTACCACGTGGTCGCCTACGACTACGGCGTCAAGCTGAACATCCTGCGCATGCTGGTCGAGCGCGGTTGCCGCGTGACCGTGGTGCCAGCACAAACTCCGGCCGCAGACGTTCTGGCGATGAAGCCGGACGGCGTGTTCCTGTCCAACGGTCCTGGTGACCCTGAGCCGTGCGACTACGCGATTCAGGCGATCAAGGATGTGCTGGAAACCGAGATTCCGGTCTTCGGTATCTGCCTCGGTCACCAACTGCTGGCCCTGGCCTCTGGCGCCAAGACTCTGAAAATGGGTCACGGCCACCACGGTGCCAACCACCCGGTCCAGGACCTGGACAGCGGTGTGGTGATGATCACCAGCCAAAACCACGGTTTTGCGGTAGACGAAGCGACCCTGCCAGCCAACGTCCGTGCGATCCACAAATCGCTGTTCGACGGCACCCTGCAAGGGATCGAGCGTACCGACAAGAGCGCCTTCAGCTTCCAGGGTCACCCGGAAGCCAGCCCTGGCCCGAACGACGTAGCGCCATTGTTTGATCGCTTCATCAATGAGATGGCCAAGCGACGCTGATCGCTCACCTTTATTGGTGCAAGGCTTGAGGGCGGTCCCGACACCGGCGGTCCCCTCAAGGCTTCAAAGATTGAACAAGACGGCTTGCCGACTGACCTGCGGATTTGAGTGACAAACCCATGCCAAAACGTACAGACATTAAAAGCATCCTGATTCTCGGCGCTGGCCCGATCGTTATCGGCCAGGCCTGCGAATTCGACTACTCCGGCGCCCAGGCCTGTAAAGCCCTGCGCGAAGAGGGTTACCGCGTCATCCTGGTGAACTCTAACCCGGCGACCATCATGACCGACCCGGACATGGCCGACGCGACTTACATCGAGCCGATCAAGTGGCAGACCGTTGCCAAGATCATCGAGAAAGAGCGTCCGGATGCGCTGCTGCCAACAATGGGCGGCCAGACCGCTCTGAACTGCGCATTGGACCTGGAGCGCGAAGGCGTTCTGGAGAAGTTCAGCGTAGAGATGATCGGCGCCAACGCGGACACCATCGACAAGGCTGAAGACCGTTCGCGCTTCGACAAGGCGATGAAATCCATCGGCCTGGACTGCCCGCGTTCGGGTATCGCCCACAGCATGGAAGAAGCCAACGCCGTTCTCGAACGCCTGGGCTTCCCGTGCATCATTCGTCCTTCCTTCACCATGGGCGGCACCGGTGGCGGTATCGCTTACAACCGTGAAGAGTTCGAAGAAATCTGCGCCCGTGGTCTGGACCTGTCTCCGACCAAAGAGCTGCTGATCGACGAATCCCTGATCGGCTGGAAGGAATACGAGATGGAGGTTGTCCGCGATAAGAAGGACAACTGCATCATCGTTTGCTCCATCGAAAACTTTGACCCGATGGGCGTGCACACCGGTGACTCGATCACTGTTGCGCCAGCACAGACCCTGACGGACAAGGAATACCAGATCATGCGTAACGCCTCGTTGGCGGTACTGCGTGAGATCGGCGTGGAAACCGGCGGCTCCAACGTTCAGTTTGGCATCTGCCCGGACACTGGTCGTATGGTCGTGATCGAGATGAACCCGCGTGTATCCCGCTCTTCGGCACTGGCCTCGAAAGCCACTGGTTTCCCGATTGCGCGTATCGCTGCCAAGCTGGCGATCGGCTACACCCTCGACGAACTGTCGAACGAAATTACCGGCGGCGCTACGCCTGCGTCCTTCGAACCGTCCATCGACTACGTCGTGACCAAGCTGCCACGTTTTGCCTTCGAGAAATTCCCGAAAGCCGACGCCCGCCTGACCACTCAAATGAAGTCGGTCGGTGAAGTCATGGCCATCGGCCGGACTTTCCAGGAATCCTTGCAGAAAGCCCTGCGCGGTCTGGAAGTGGGCGTTTGCGGCCTGGACGAGAAGCTCGACCTGAGCAACCCGGAAAGCATGAGCGTGCTCAAGCGCGAACTGACCGTGCCGGGCGCCGAGCGCATCTGGTACGTGGCTGATGCCTTCCGTGCCGGCCTGTCGGTCGAAGACATCTTCGGCATGAACATGATCGATCCGTGGTTCCTGGTACAGATCGAAGATCTGATCAAAGAAGAAGAGAAGGTCAAGACCCTCGGTCTGACCAGCATCGATCGCGACTTGATGTTCCGCCTCAAGCGCAAAGGCTTCTCCGACATGCGTCTGGCCAAGCTGCTGGGCGTGACCGAGAAGGCTCTGCGTCGTCACCGTCACAAGCTGGAAATCTTCCCGGTCTACAAGCGCGTTGACACTTGCGCGGCCGAGTTCGCCACCGACACCGCTTACCTCTACTCGACCTACGAGGAAGAGTGCGAAGCCGCGCCGTCGGGCCGCGACAAGATCATGATCCTGGGCGGCGGTCCAAACCGTATCGGCCAGGGTATCGAGTTCGACTACTGCTGCGTACACGCGGCACTGGCCCTGCGTGAAGACGGTTACGAGACCATCATGGTCAACTGCAACCCGGAAACCGTTTCCACCGACTACGACACTTCCGATCGCCTGTACTTCGAACCGGTTACCCTGGAAGACGTGCTGGAAATCGTTCGCGTCGAGAAGCCCAAAGGCGTGATCGTCCAGTATGGCGGCCAAACCCCGCTGAAACTGGCGCGTGCCCTGGAAGAAGCCGGCGTACCAATCATCGGTACCAGCCCTGATGCCATCGACCGCGCCGAAGACCGTGAGCGCTTCCAGCAAATGGTCGAGCGTCTGAACCTGCGTCAGCCGCCAAACGCCACCGTGCGCAGCGAAGACGAAGCGATTCGTGCTGCCACCAAGATCGGTTACCCGCTAGTGGTTCGTCCGTCCTACGTACTGGGCGGTCGCGCGATGGAAATCGTCTACGAAGAAGAAGAGCTCAAGCGCTACCTGCGTGATGCGGTGAAAGTGTCGAACGACAGCCCTGTGCTGCTCGACCACTTCCTCAACTGCGCCATCGAAATGGACGTGGATGCGGTTTGCGACGGCACCGACGTGGTGATCGGAGCGATCATGCAGCACATTGAGCAGGCTGGCGTTCACTCCGGTGACTCCGCGTGCTCCCTGCCGCCGTACTCGCTGCCTGCTCACATCCAGGACGAGATGCGCGAACAGGTCAAGAAAATGGCCCTGGAACTCGGCGTTGTCGGTCTGATGAACGTTCAGTTGGCGCTGCAAGGCGAAGACATCTACGTCATCGAAGTCAACCCGCGCGCTTCCCGTACCGTACCGTTCGTGTCCAAGTGCATCGGTGTTTCCCTGGCCATGATCGCCGCTCGCGTGATGGCTGGTAAAACCCTGAAAGAAATCGGTTTCACCAAAGAAATCATTCCGAACTTCTACAGCGTGAAAGAGGCGGTGTTCCCATTCGCCAAATTCCCTGGCGTGGACCCGATCCTGGGCCCAGAGATGAAGTCCACCGGTGAAGTGATGGGCGTGGGCGATACCTTCGGCGAAGCATTCGCCAAGGCCCAGATGGGCGCCAGCGAAGTGCTGCCGACCGGCGGTACCGCATTCATCAGCGTGCGTGATGACGACAAGCCACTGGTTGCAGGCGTGGCTCGTGATCTGATCAACTTGGGCTTCGAAGTGGTTGCCACCGCCGGTACTGCCAAGCTGATCGAAGCCGCAGGCCTGAAAGTGCGTCGTGTGAACAAGGTGACCGAGGGTCGTCCGCACGTGGTCGACATGATCAAGAATGACGAAGTCACCCTGATCATCAACACCACCGAAGGCCGTCAGTCGATCGCTGATTCGTACTCCATTCGTCGTAATGCCTTGCAGCACAAGATCTACTGCACCACGACTATTGCTGCTGGCGAAGCTATCTGCGAAGCGCTGAAGTTCGGTCCCGAGAAGACCGTGCGCCGCTTGCAGGATCTACACGCAGGATTGAAGGCATGAGCATAACCAAGTACCCAATGACTGTTCAGGGCGCTCGCGCCCTGGAAGAAGAACATACTCACCTGACCAAGGTCGTCCGTCCGAAGCTCAGCCAGGACATCGGTACGGCCCGCGAGTTGGGTGACTTGAAGGAAAACGCCGAATACCACGCTGCTCGTGAGCAGCAGGGTATGGTCGAGGCGCGTATTCGTGACATCGAAGGCCGGATTCAGAATCAGGTCATCATCGACGTTACGAGCATTCCTCATACAGGCAAAGTGATTTTCGGTACCACCGTTGAGATTGCCAACGTTGAGACGGATGAGCGCGTGACTTACCACATCGTTGGTGAAGACGAGGCTGATTTCAAACTGGGCAAGATTTCGGTTGGATCGCCACTGGCCCGCGCCTTGATTGCCAAGGAAGAGGGTGATGTGGTGGCGGTGAAAACGCCAAGCGGCGTCATCGAGTACGAGATTGTCGAAGTTCGCCACATCTAAAGACCTGCGCCCGCTACGTGCGGGCTCGATGGTTTGGCAGCTGACTCAGATGTTGTGGGTTGGCGGCCTGTGGCTGTTACACATCGGTCTGGCGCCGGCGCTGGGTCAAATAGGCCTGGCGCCGCTGCTGATCGACGAAATTGCAGGCATGCTGAATGCGCTGATGGTGGGATTTGCCGCAGCGTGTGTGATTTTTCAGGCTTTGGTGCTGGTTCAGACCGAGGGCCTTGCCAGTCTATGGCGCGATATTCGCGGGCAACTGCTGCTGGTGGCGCTGTATGCGTGTGCGATGTTTTTCGCGGTGCGCTTTGCTTGGCCGGATGCGGTGCGTTGGCAGGTGTTCAGCTATCTGGTGTTGGGGTTTTCCGGGCTGCTGCTGGTGTTACAACCGGTGCCAGGAGGGAGTGGCAGGGTGCGCGAGGCACACCCTTGACCCTTGTCATCACTTGAAGCGATGGACGTTCGACAGCTGCTTGTTGACGCTGAAGTTCTTGCGGTAAATCAGTGCCATCTTGCCGATGACTTGAACCAGATCCCCTTTGCCAACCTTGCAGAGTTCTGCAATGGTCGCCAGGCGCGATTCACGATCGAGGATGTTGAGCTTGATTTTGATCAGCTCGTGATCCGCCAAAGCGCGTTCAAATTCGGCTAACACACCTTCAGTCAAACCGTTGTCAGCCACAATCAAAACTGGTTTCAGATGGTGGCCAATGGATTTGTACTGTTTCTTCTGCTCTTGAGTGAGCGGCATAATCTGACCCTTTCGTCTGGATTCTGTAAAATGGCGGCCATTTTACCCGAGGGCTCGTGGATCCGCCCAATTAATCACGACCCTTATCATCGAGGTGCCCAATGGCGCGTTCCAAGACAAGCCTTGGTTGGCTGAAAAGACATGTCAACGATCCCTATGTGAAGCAGGCGCAGAAGGATGGCTACCGCTCGCGTGCGAGTTACAAACTTCTGGAGGTCCAGGAGAAATACAATCTGATCCGTCCCGGCATGAGCGTTGTCGACCTGGGTGCGGCGCCCGGGGGTTGGTCGCAGGTGACTAGCCGTCTGATCGGTGGTCAGGGGCGCCTGATCGCCTCGGACATTCTGGAAATGGACAGCATTCCGGACGTGACTTTCATCCAGGGTGACTTCACCGAGGACGGAGTGCTCGCGCGGATCCTTGAAGCCGTGGGTAATTCGCAGGTGGACCTTGTGATTTCCGATATGGCCCCCAATATGAGTGGTACGCCTGAAGTGGACATGCCAAAAGCCATGTTTCTTTGCGAGCTGGCGCTTGATTTGGCGGAACGGATACTCAAGCCAGGTGGTAATTTCGTGATCAAGATTTTTCAGGGCGAAGGGTTTGATGTTTACCTGAAGGATGCTCGTCGGAAATTCGACAAGATCCAGATGATCAAGCCAGACTCTTCTCGTGGCAGTTCCCGCGAGCAATACATGTTGGCTTGGGGTTACCGCGGGCGTAGTGAGTAAAACGAGGTTTTTTTGGCGGGGCGATAGGTTTTTCGTATTTCGCCCCGTGAGCATTAGCGAATATTGTGTAGAAAGTGTTTCACAAAGGGTTACAGACGGCGCCTGCCAGAGCCGTAGGTAATGTAGTAAGTTAGGCCGGTGAATATCATGCGAAGCGCGCGCCATTAGCGGAGCTTGCTTCAGAGGGTAGTTAATTGAACGATATGGCAAAGAATCTGATCCTGTGGTTGATCATCGCGGCTGTCCTGGTGACAGTGATGAACAACTTCTCCAGCCCTAACGAGCCGCAGACCCTCAACTATTCCGACTTCATCCAGCAGGTCAAGGATGGCAAGGTCGAGCGCGTAGCGGTTGACGGCTACGTGATTACCGGTAAACGCACCGATGGCGACAGCTTCAAGACCATTCGTCCGGCAATCCAGGACAACGGTCTGATCGGCGACCTCGTGGACAACCACGTCGTGGTCGAGGGCAAGCAGCCTGAACAGCAAAGCATCTGGACTCAACTCCTGGTCGCAAGCTTCCCGATCCTGGTGATCATCGCCGTGTTCATGTTCTTCATGCGGCAGATGCAGGGCGGAGCCGGTGGCAAGGGTGGGCCGATGAGCTTCGGCAAGAGCAAGGCGCGCCTGCTCTCTGAAGATCAGGTGAAAACCACTCTGGCTGACGTTGCCGGTTGCGACGAAGCGAAGGAAGAAGTCGGCGAATTGGTCGAGTTTCTCCGTGATCCGGGCAAATTCCAGCGCCTGGGCGGCCGTATTCCTCGTGGTGTGCTGATGGTCGGCCCTCCGGGTACCGGTAAAACCTTGCTGGCAAAGGCGATTGCCGGCGAAGCGAAAGTACCGTTCTTCACCATTTCCGGTTCCGACTTCGTTGAAATGTTTGTTGGTGTCGGTGCCAGCCGTGTTCGCGATATGTTCGAGCAGGCCAAGAAACATGCGCCATGCATCATTTTCATCGACGAAATCGACGCCGTCGGTCGCCATCGTGGCGCCGGCATGGGCGGCGGTCACGATGAGCGCGAGCAGACTCTCAACCAGTTGCTGGTGGAGATGGACGGCTTTGAAATGAATGACGGCATCATCGTTATTGCGGCAACCAACCGTCCGGACGTACTGGACCCTGCGTTGCTGCGTCCAGGCCGCTTCGACCGTCAGGTTGTGGTCGGTCTGCCGGATATTCGTGGTCGCGAACAGATTCTCAAGGTGCACATGCGTAAAGTGCCGATGGGTGACGATGTTGCTCCAGCGGTGATCGCGCGTGGTACACCAGGTTTCTCCGGTGCTGACTTGGCTAACCTGGTGAACGAAGCTTCGTTGTTCGCTGCACGTGCCGGCAAGCGCATTGTTGAAATGAAAGAGTTCGAGCTGGCGAAAGACAAGATCATGATGGGTGCCGAGCGCAAATCCATGGTCATGTCCGAGAAGGAAAAGCAGAACACCGCTTATCACGAAGCTGGCCACGCAATTGTTGGTCGTGTCGTGCCTGAGCATGATCCGGTCTATAAGGTCTCGATCATCCCGCGCGGTCGTGCGCTGGGTGTGACCATGTTCCTGCCTGAAGAAGACCGTTACAGCCTGTCCAAGCGCGCGCTGATCAGCCAGATCTGCTCGCTGTACGGTGGTCGTATCGCTGAAGAAATGACCTTGGGTTTCGATGGTGTCACCACAGGTGCGTCCAACGACATCATGCGTGCCAGCCAGATCGCGCGGAACATGGTCACCAAGTGGGGCCTGTCGGAAAAACTCGGTCCATTGATGTATGCCGAAGAAGAGGGTGAAGTATTCCTCGGTCGCGGCGGTGGCGGCCAGAGTGCAAGTTTCTCTGGTGAGACAGCCAAGCTGATCGACTCCGAAGTGCGCAGCATCATTGACCAGTGCTACGGTACGGCCAAACAGATTCTCACGGACAACCGTGACAAGCTTGATGCCATGGCCGATGCCTTGATGAAGTACGAGACGATCGATGCCGATCAGATCGATGACATCATGGCGGGTCGTGCGCCTCGCGAGCCTCGTGACTGGTCGGGTGGCACCGGTACTTCCGGTACACCTCCGGTGGTGCAGGATGAGCGTCCGGAAACACCGATCGGCGGTCCGGCTGCTGACGTATAAGGTTTGAAATGACTTTTGTTCCGTCTTCGACCCGGTTGCCTTGCGGCAACCGGGTTCTTGATTTGGCCCAGACGCATGTCATGGGTATCCTCAATGTCACACCCGATTCCTTTTCTGATGGTGGCCGATACAGTCAGTTCGATGCTGCGCTGCGTCATGCCGAGTCGATGGTGGCGGCGGGTGCGACGCTGATTGATGTCGGTGGCGAATCGACCCGCCCTGGTGCCCGTGCGGTTTCACCGCTTGAGGAGCTGGAGCGCGTAGCGCCTATCGTTGAGCGAATCAATCGCGAGCTCGATGTGATTATTTCTGTCGATACCTCCACGCCAGCGGTCATGCGTGAGACTGCGCGGTTGGGTGCGGGGTTGATCAATGATGTGCGTTCGCTGCGTCGGGACGGTGCCCTGGACGCTGCGGCGGCTACCGGGCTGCCGGTGTGTCTGATGCACATGCTCGGCGAGCCGGGCGACATGCAGAATGATCCGCACTATCAGGACGTAACCAGGGAGGTAGGCGAGTTTCTCGCCGAGCGCATGGTGCAGTGTGCATCGGTGGGTATCCCGCCAGAGCGGATTATTCTGGATCCGGGTTTTGGCTTCGCGAAGACCTTGCAGCACAATCTAAGCTTGTTTAAGCATATGCAAGCCCTGCATGCCTTGGGGCGGCCCCTGTTGGTCGGGGTTTCGCGAAAGAGCATGATTGGTCAGGCCTTGAATCGTCCGGTTGGAGAGCGCTTGTACGGTGGTTTGGCTCTTGCGGCGCTGGCTTCGGCCAGGGGGGCGCGTATATTGCGCGTCCATGATGTAGCCGAAACAGTGGACGTGGTGCGGATGATCGCCGCGGTGGAATCAGCCGAATAAGAATGATGGAGCACTTATGAGCAAAAAATACTTTGGTACTGACGGTATTCGTGGCCGTGTCGGTGAATACCCGATTACTCCTGACTTCATGCTCAAGCTGGGCTGGGCTGCTGGTATGGCGTTCCGCAAAATGGGCGCCTGCAAGGTGTTGGTTGGCAAGGACACCCGGATCTCGGGTTACATGTTTGAGTCCGCGCTTGAGGCCGGTCTGACGTCGGCAGGTGCTGATGTGATGCTCCTGGGGCCGATGCCAACTCCGGCGATCGCGTACCTGACGCGCACATTTCATGCTGAAGCCGGTATCGTGATCAGTGCCTCGCACAACCCTCACGACGACAACGGCATCAAGTTTTTCTCCGGGAAAGGTACCAAGCTTCCGGACGATATCGAGCTGATGATCGAAGAGTTGCTAGATACTCCGATGACCGTGGTTGAGTCGAGCAAAATCGGTAAAGTCTCGCGAATCAACGACGCATCGGGTCGCTACATCGAATTTTGCAAGAGCAGCGTTCCGACCGGCACCAGCTTCACTGGGCTGAAGATCGTGATCGACTGTGCCCATGGCGCGACCTACAAGGTTGCACCTAGTGTATTCCGTGAGCTTGGTGCTGAAGTCGTTGTGCTTTCCGCCCAGCCCAATGGCCTGAACATCAATGACAACTGTGGCTCAACTCATATGGGGCAACTGCAGGCAGCGGTATTGGCCGAGCATGCCGATCTGGGTATCGCCTTTGATGGTGATGGTGATCGTGTCCTGATGGTCGATCACACCGGTGCCATTGTTGATGGTGACGAGCTGCTGTACATCATTGCCCGCGATTTGCATGGGCGCGACAAGCTGCAAGGTGGCGTGGTTGGTACGCTGATGAGTAACCTCGGGCTGGAATTGGCCTTGGCGGACTTGTCGATTCCTTTTGTTCGCGCCAATGTTGGTGACCGTTATGTCATCGCGGACTTGCTGGAGCGTAACTGGCTGGTGGGTGGTGAAAACTCGGGTCATATCGTCTGCTTCAATCACACCACTACAGGCGATGCGATCATTGCTGCCTTGCAGGTGCTGATGGCGCTTAAAAGGCGCTCCGAGGGCCTGGCTCAGGCTCGTCAAGCGCTTCGCAAGTGCCCTCAGGTGTTGATCAATGTCCGGTTTGGCGGTGGTGCCAGCCCGCTCGATCATCCGGCGGTTAAGGAAGCCAGCGACCGTGTCACCAAGGCTATGGCGGGTCGTGGTCGTGTGCTCTTGCGCAAGTCCGGTACAGAGCCATTGGTACGTGTCATGGTCGAAGGCGAAGACGAAACGCAGGTTCGTGGTTACGCAGAAGAGCTGGCAAAACTGGTTACTGAAGTTTCTGCCTGAATTCGGCTTGCCAGCCTTGATTGTGTTGGGTAACATCTGCGCCCACTTTGACCGACGAGGTACAGCATGCGTCGCCCTATGGTAGCTGGTAACTGGAAGATGCACGGTACCCGCGCCAGCGTCGCTGAGCTGATCAACGGCCTTCGTGACTTGGCCTTGCCGAGCGGTGTTGATGTAGCGGTATTCCCGTCTTGCCTGCATATCAATCAAGTGATTGATGGCTTGCAAGGAAAGTCGATCTCGGTCGGCGCGCAGGACTCTGCGGTGGAATCCGAGCAAGGTGCGTTGACCGGTGAGGTTGCACCGAGTCAGTTGGTGGATGCAGGTTGTTCCCTGGTGCTTGTCGGGCACTCCGAGCGCCGCCAGATAATGGGCGAGCAGGATGCAGTGCTGATTCGCAAGTTCGCAGCGGCACAGGCATCTGGCTTGATTCCGGTGTTGTGCATAGGGGAGACCCTTGAGCAGCGTGAAGCTGGGAAAACGATCGAAGTTGTCTCAGCTCAGCTGGACAGCATTATCGACGAGCTGGGTGTTGGTGTGTTTGCAAAGGCTGTGATCGCTTACGAGCCGGTCTGGGCCATTGGCACCGGGCTGACGGCTTCGCCGCAACAGGCGCAGGATGTGCATGCAGCCATTCGGGCGCAGTTGGCGGAAAAGAATTCTGAAATCGCACAAGGTGTGCGGCTTCTATACGGCGGCAGCGTGAAGGCGGCCAATGCGGTCGAACTGTTCGGCATGCCGGATATCGATGGGGGTCTCATTGGTGGGGCTTCCCTGAATGCAGATGAGTTCGGTGCGATCTGTCGCGCCGCGGGAAACTGAAAAAATGCTGGAAACAGTCGTAGTCGTTTTTCATCTGCTGGGTGCATTGGGCGTAGTTGCTCTGGTATTGCTACAGCAGGGTAAAGGTGCAGATGCTGGTGCGTCTTTCGGAGCAGGTGCTTCAAATACTGTGTTCGGAAGCCAAGGTTCCTCTACCTTTCTTAGTAAGTTTACTGCTATACTTGCCGCAGGTTTCTTCATAACCAGCTTAGGGTTAGGTTACTTTGCTAAAGAGAAAGCTCACCAGCTGACTCAAGTAGGTTTGCCAAACCCAGCGGTGTTGGAAGTTCCAAAGCAACAACCGGCTTCTGATGATGTCCCGGTGCTTCAAGAGCAAAAGTCGGCTACTCCAGCGACTGACGTGCCTCCAGCTCAAGAGCAGAAGTAAGAAGGGTTTCAAACGTAGTATTGCCGAGGTGGTGGAATTGGTAGACACGCAACCTTGAGGTGGTTGTGCCCATAGGGTGTAGGGGTTCGAGTCCCCTTCTCGGTACCAATTAGTCAGGAGAGCCCGCTGTTGCGGGCTTTCTTGCAGGTGGAAGGTTACATTGACCCTGTAGGGGATCGGTCGTATACTTCCGCCCCAGCTTTGTCGCGGGGTGGAGCAGTCTGGTAGCTCGTCGGGCTCATAACCCGAAGGTCGTCGGTTCAAATCCGGCCCCCGCAACCAGTTTAAGGAGCCCCTTTTAAGGGGCTTTTTGTTAGCTGGACACTTTCAACGCCGCTGTTCGACGGCGTTTCAAGGATGGGCGTTTCGCCCATTTTTTTATTTTGCATAGCATGCACATACATGCACGAGGGGGTTCAGGTGTCGAGCAAGCTAGAAGAGTTGCAGGCCTTGTTGGCCCCGGTGGTCGTGGCCCTGGGCTATGAATGCTGGGGTATCGAGTTTTCGGCTCAGGGTCGTCACTCGATGTTGCGCGTTTATATTGATAAAGAGGGCGGCGTGCTGGTGGACGATTGCGCCATTGTCAGCCGTCAGATCAGCGGTGTCCTGGATGTTGAAGATCCAATCGCCGTTGAATACACCCTTGAAGTTTCCTCGCCTGGCATGGAACGCCCTCTGTTCACTATTGAGCAGTTTGCAAAATTTGCCGGTGAACAAGTGAAGATCAAGCTGCGCTCGCCTTTTGAAGGACGACGCAACTTTCAGGGCCTTCTGCGCGGTGTAGAAGAACAGGACGTCGTGGTGCAGGTGGAAGACCATGAGTTCCTGTTGCCGATCGATATGATCGACAAGGCCAACATTATTCCCAGTTTTGACTGAGACGCGGATCCCGCGGATCCAATGGCTTGCGAAAGGCGAGGCGTACGATGAGCAAAGAAGTACTGCTGGTTGTTGAGTCGGTATCCAATGAAAAGGGCGTACCGGCAAACGTAATTTTTGAAGCGCTGGAGCTGGCCCTGGCCACTGCTACCAAAAAGCGTTTCGAGGACGAAGTCGATCTGCGTGTGGAAATCAATCGCCACACCGGTGCTTATGAGACATTCCGTCGTTGGACGGTCGTCGAAGAAGCAGATCTGGACGATCCGGCCATCGAAACCTGGCCGAGCAAGGTTGCGGAAACGCATCCTGGTGCCAAGGTTGGTGATGTAGTCGAAGAAAAGATCGAGTCCATCGAGTTCGGCCGCATCGCTGCACAGACTGCCAAGCAAGTCATTGTGCAGAAAGTTCGCGAAGCCGAGCGTGCTCAAGTCGTTGATGCCTATCGCGAGCGCCTGGGGGAAATCATCTCCGGCACCGTGAAGAAAGTGACCCGCGACAATGTGATTGTCGACCTGGGTAACAACGCTGAAGCGCTGCTGGCTCGTGAAGACATCATTTCTCGCGAAACTTTCCGTGTTGGCGTACGTCTGCGTGCGCTGCTCAAGGAAATCCGCACCGAGAACCGCGGCCCGCAGTTGATCCTGTCGCGCACCGCGCCGGAAATGCTGATCGAGTTGTTCCGCATCGAAGTGCCGGAAATTGCTGAAGGCCTGATCGAAGTAATGGCTGCATCCCGTGATCCGGGTTCGCGCGCCAAGATCGCGGTCCGCTCCAAGGACAAACGCATCGACCCGCAGGGCGCTTGCATCGGTATGCGCGGTTCGCGAGTCCAGGCAGTGTCGGGTGAGTTGGGCGGTGAGCGTGTGGACATCGTCCTGTGGGACGACAACCCGGCTCAGTTCGTAATCAACGCCATGTCCCCGGCTGAAGTTGCGGCAATTATCGTTGACGAAGATGCCCATGCAATGGACATCGCCGTTGGCGCAGACAATCTGGCTCAGGCCATCGGTCGTGGTGGTCAGAACGTGCGTCTGGCTAGCCAATTGACTGGCTGGACCCTGAACGTGATGACCGAATCGGACATCCAGGCTAAGCAGCAAGCAGAAACCGGCGACATCCTGCGCAACTTCATCGACGAGCTGGAAGTCGACGAAGACCTGGCGCAGGTGCTGGTAGATGAAGGCTTCACCAGCCTGGAAGAGATTGCCTACGTACCGTTGGAAGAAATGCTCAACATCGACGGCTTTGACGAAGAAACCGTCAACGAGCTTCGCGCTCGTGCCAAGGATCGTTTGTTGACCAAAGCCATCGCTACTGAGGAAAAGCTGGCAGACGCCCATCCGGCCGAAGACCTGCTCTCGCTTGAGGGTATGGACAAGGATTTGGCGATGGAACTGGCGGTGCGCGGYGTAATTACCCGCGAAGACCTGGCCGAGCAGTCTATTGACGACCTGCTCGACATCGACGGCATTGACGATGATCGTGCCGGCAAGTTGATCATGGCCGCCCGAGCCCACTGGTTCGAGTAATTAGGCGCGGCCTGAGGAGAGAAGTGCATGACGCAAGTCACGGTGAAACAACTGGCCGATGAGGTCAAAACACCGGTAGAGCGCCTGTTGCAGCAGATGCGTGAGGCAGGTCTGCCGCACACCGCCGCCGAAGAAAGTGTGACTGACAGTGAGAAGCAATCGTTGCTGACTCACTTGAAAAGCAGCCACAAGGCGAAAGTGGAAGAACCACGCAAGATCACGCTGCAGCGTAAAACCACCAGCACCCTGCGTGTTGCTGGCAGCAAAAGCATCAGCGTTGAAGTCCGCAAAAAGAAAGTTTTCGTACAGCGCAGCCCGGAAGAAATCGAAGCCGAGCGCAAACGCGAACTGGATGAACGTCGCGCAGTAGAAAATGCTGCCCGTCAGAAGGCTGAAGAAGAAGCCAAGCGTCGCGCCGAAGAAGAAGCGCGTCGCCAGCCTGCTGCTGCGCAAAACGGTTCGACTGACGCTGTTGCAGCGCCTGCTGCAGTTGCTGAACCTGTGCGTGAAAGCGCGCCGGTTGTAGCGGCTGCACCAGCACCGTCTGCTGACGTTCGCAACAAGCAGAACGAACAGCGCCGTCCGGACAAACCACGTGCCGACGATAACAATCGTCGCAGCGGCGGTGGTGATGGCGAGCGCAAAAACGCTCCGCATCGTGCTTCGGTCAAAGAGAAAGCGCCTGCGCCACGTGTTGCGCCACGTACTACCGACGAAGAAAGCGATGGCTTCCGTCGTGGTGGTCGCGGCAAGGCCAAGCTGAAGAAACGCAACGCCCACGGTTTCCAGAGCCCAACCGGCCCTGTCGTGCGTGATGTGCAGATTGGCGAGACCATCACTGTTGGCGATCTCGCCAATCAGATGTCGGTCAAGGCTGCTGAAATCATCAAGTTCATGTTCAAACTGGGTACTCCAGCGACCATCAACCAGGTGCTTGATCAGGAAACTGCTCAGCTGGTAGCCGAAGAACTGGGCCACAAAGTGACCCTGGTCAGCGACACCGCCCTGGAAGATTCCCTGGCCGAGTCCCTGAAGTTTGAAGGTGAGACGTTCTCCCGTGCACCGGTTGTGACCGTCATGGGCCACGTTGACCACGGTAAAACCTCGCTGCTCGACTACATCCGTCGTGCGAAGGTAGCTGCTGGCGAAGCCGGCGGTATCACCCAGCACATCGGTGCGTACCACGTTGAAACTGATCGCGGCATGGTCACTTTCCTCGACACCCCGGGTCACGCCGCGTTTACCGCAATGCGTGCCCGTGGTGCCAAGGCGACCGACATCGTGATCCTGGTGGTTGCAGCGGACGACGGCGTGATGCCGCAGACCATTGAAGCCGTTCAGCACGCCAAGGCTGCCGGTGTTCCACTGGTCGTTGCAGTGAACAAAATCGACAAGCCGGGCGCTGATCTCGATCGCATCCGTAGCGAGCTGTCGGTTCACGGCGTGACCTCGGAAGAGTGGGGCGGCGACACCCCGTTCGTATCGGTTTCGGCGAAAGTCGGTACTGGTGTGGACGAGTTGCTCGAAGCTGTTCTGCTGCAAGCCGAAGTTCTGGAACTGAAAGCGACTCCATCGGCTCCTGGCCGTGGCGTCGTGGTTGAATCGCGTCTCGACAAAGGTCGTGGCCCGGTTGCAACCGTTCTGGTTCAAGACGGTACCCTGCGCCAAGGCGACATGGTGCTGGTCGGTTCGAACTACGGCCGTGTACGTGCCATGCTCGACGAGAACGGCAAGCCGATCAAAGAAGCCGGTCCTTCCATCCCTGTCGAGATCCTCGGCCTGGACGGTACCCCGGACGCTGGCGATGAGATGAGCGTGCTGTCGGACGAGAAGAAAGCCCGTGAAGTGGCTCTGTTCCGTCAAGGCAAGTTCCGCGAAGTCAAGCTGGCCCGTGCTCACGCCGGCAAGCTTGAAAACATCTTCGAAAACATGGGTCAGGCAGAGAAGAAGACGCTCAACATCGTCCTCAAATCCGACGTCCGTGGTTCGCTGGAAGCGTTGAACGGTGCCTTGAACGGCCTGGGTAACGACGAAGTGCAAGTGCGTGTTGTGGGTGGCGGCGTGGGTGGTATCACCGAGTCCGACGCTAACCTGGCACTGGCCTCCAACGCTGTACTGTTCGGCTTCAACGTGCGTGCCGATGCTGGCGCTCGCAAGATCGTCGAGCAGGAAGGTCTGGATATGCGTTACTACAACGTGATCTACGACATCATCGAAGACGTCAAGAAAGCCCTGACCGGTATGCTGGGCAGCGATGTTCGCGAGAACATCCTGGGTACTGCTGAAGTGCGTGACGTGTTCCGTTCGCCGAAGTTTGGCGCGATCGCCGGTTGCATGGTTATCGAAGGTGTTGTTCACCGTAACCGTCCAATCCGTGTACTGCGTGAAGACATCGTTATCTTCGAAGGCGAGCTGGAATCCCTGCGCCGCTTCAAGGATGACGCTTCCGAAGTACGTGCCGGCATGGAATGCGGTATCGGCGTGAAGAGCTACAACGACGTCAAAGTCGGTGACAAGATCGAAGTCTTCGAGAAGGTTCAGGTTGCTCGCAGCCTCTAACTCGCGCACTTCAAGGGCCACGTCGAGCCGCCGCATGCAGATGCGCGGCGCAGCGTCAGGACTCTAAACGCAACGCCCGGTCTGGCTTTTGTCAGGCCGGGCGTTTGCCGCTTTCAGACCCCTCGGGTTTCACCGTGGGGCAGTAACAGGTAACAAGACATGGCAAAAGAATACAGCCGTACCCAACGTATCGGCGATCAGATGCAGCGTGAGCTGGCACAACTGATCCGTCGTGAAGTCAAAGACCCGCGCGTCGGTCTGGTCACCATTACCGCTGTTGAAGTCAGCCGTGACGTCGGTCACGCCAAGATCTTCATCACCGTGATGGGCCAGGACAACGCCGAAGACATCGCGCAAAGCATCAAGGTGCTCAACTCTGCTGCCGGTTTCCTGCGCATGCAGTTGGCTCGCGAAATGAAGTTGCGCAGCGTTCCGCAGTTGCACTTCCACTACGACGAAAGCGTCGTGCGTGGCGCGCATCTGTCGGCCCTGATCGAGCGTGCGGTCGCTGAAGACAATCAGCACCCGGAAGCGGCTGAAGCCGAAGACACCAAGGAGTAATCGGTGGCTCAGGTCAAACGTATCCGTCGTAACGTCAGCGGTATTATTCTGCTCGACAAACCGCTGGGGTTCACCTCCAACGCGGCGCTGCAAAAGGTTCGCTGGTTGCTCAATGCCGAGAAGGCCGGGCACACCGGCAGTCTCGATCCGCTGGCCACCGGCGTTTTGCCGTTGTGCTTTGGTGAGGCGACCAAGTTCTCGCAGTACCTGCTCGATTCCGACAAGGGTTACGAAACCCTGGCGCAATTAGGCAAGACCACCACCACGGCCGATGCCGAGGGTGAAGTTTTGCAGGAGCGTCCGGTGACCGTTGGTCGCGCCGATGTCGAAGCTGTTTTACCCGGTTTTCGTGGGCAAATCAGTCAGATACCGCCGATGTACTCGGCGCTCAAGCGTGATGGGCAGCCGCTGTACAAGCTGGCCCGTGCAGGCGAAGTAGTGGAGCGCGAACCGCGTTCTGTTACTATTGCGCGCTTGGAATTGCTGGCCTTTGAGGGTGATACTGCGCGGCTTGCGGTGGATTGCAGCAAAGGCACCTATATCCGCACCCTGGTGGAGGATATCGGTGAGAAACTCGGTTGTGGCGCTTACGTTGCTGAATTGCGACGTACCCAGGCCGGGCCTTTCACGCTGGCGCAGACGGTCACGCTCGAAGAGTTGGAAGCAGTACATGCCGAAGGCGGCAATGAAGCGGTTGATCGCTTCCTGATGCCATCGGACAGTGGCTTGCTGGATTGGCCGCTGTTGCAGTTCTCGGAGCACAGCTCGTTCTACTGGCTTAACGGCCAACCGGTACGAGCCCCGGATGCACCGAAGTTCGGCATGGTGCGGGTACAGGATCACAACGGTCGTTTCATCGGTATCGGTGAAGTGAGCGAAGACGGGCGCATCGCGCCGCGTCGACTGATTCGGTCAGAATGACCGGACGAGGGTGGCTGTTAACAGGCACGGTCACTACTCATTTTTAGATACAGGGATTTGTCCCTGGCCTGTTGAAACTGTTTTTCTGAAACAGTTTCCTGATAAAAGGATTGCCTCATGGCTCTCGACGTTCAAGAAAAAGCTCAAATCGTAGCTGACTACCAGCAAGCTGTTGGTGACACTGGTTCGCCAGAAGTGCAAGTTGCACTGCTGACCCACAACATCAACAAGCTGCAAGGTCACTTCAAGGCCAACGGTAAAGATCACCACTCCCGTCGTGGTCTGATCCGCATGGTAAACCAGCGTCGTAAGCTGCTGGACTACCTGAAAGGCAAGGATCTGGGTCGCTATCAGACTCTGATCGGTCGCCTGGGTCTGCGTCGCTAATAAGCGATTGCGCTAGAGGTTGGTTGTCTGTCGTTCGTCAGTGGGTTTCCTGCTGGCGCATGGCAGGCTCCCAGCCTCAAGTTTTATCTGGATACCTGCTTTACCCTGGACAATCACTGTCGGGCCGATTCCCGGCGTTGCCCAAGAATTTCGCAAGAAGACAAGTTCCCCAAGAGCCACAAAAGAAGGTAGGACACCGTGAACCCGGTAATCAAAAAATTCCAGTTCGGTCAGTCGACCGTTACCCTCGAGACTGGCCGTATCGCCCGTCAGGCCTCCGGCGCAGTATTGGTCACCGTTGACGACGACGTCAGCGTATTGGTGACCGTAGTCGGTGCCAAGCAAGCCGATCCAGGCAAGGGCTTCTTCCCTCTGTCCGTTCACTACCAGGAAAAAACTTACGCTGCCGGTAAGATCCCTGGCGGTTTCTTCAAGCGCGAAGGCCGTCCTTCCGAGAAAGAAACCCTGACTTCCCGACTGATCGATCGTCCGATCCGTCCTCTGTTCCCAGAAGGCTTCATGAACGAAGTGCAGGTTGTCTGCACCGTCGTTTCCACCAGCAAGAAGACCGATCCGGACATCGCTGCGATGATCGGTACCTCGGCTGCCCTGGCCATCTCCGGCATTCCTTTCGATGGCCCGATCGGCGCTGCCCGCGTTGCGTTCCACGAAAGCACCGGCTACCTGCTGAACCCGACTTACGAACAACAGAAAGCTTCGAGCCTGGACATGGTCGTTGCCGGTACTTCGGAAGCCGTGTTGATGGTTGAATCGGAAGCCAAAGAGCTGACCGAAGACCAGATGCTGGGCGCGGTACTGTTTGCTCACGACGAGTTCCAGGTTGTGATCAACGCCGTTAAAGAACTGGCTGCCGAAGCTGCCAAGCCGACCTGGACCTGGGCTCCACAGCCAGAAGCCACTGCTCTGCTGGGCGCTATCCGTGCCGAGTTCGGCGACGCGATCTCCCAGGCTTACACCATCACCATCAAGGCCGACCGTTACGCTCGCCTGGGTGAGCTGAAAGACCAGGTTGTTGCCAAGCTGTCCGGTGAAGAAGGCCAACCTTCGTCCAGCGAAGTCAAAGCGGCTTTCGGCGAAATCGAATACCGCACCGTTCGCGAAAACATCGTTAACGGCAAGCCACGTATCGACGGCCGCGACACCAAGACCGTACGTCCGTTGAACATCGAAGTCGGTGTTCTGCCTAAGACCCACGGTTCGGCTTTGTTTACCCGTGGCGAAACCCAGGCTCTGGTTGTTGCAACACTGGGCACCGCCCGTGACGCACAACTGCTGGATACCTTGGAAGGCGAGAAAAAAGACCCGTTCATGCTGCACTACAACTTCCCTCCATTCTCGGTAGGTGAGTGTGGTCGCATGGGTGGCGCTGGTCGTCGCGAAATCGGTCACGGCCGTCTGGCCCGTCGTTCGATTGCAGCCATGCTGCCTGCCGCTGACGTGTTCCCGTACACCATTCGTGTTGTGTCGGAAATCACCGAGTCCAACGGTTCGAGCTCGATGGCTTCCGTTTGCGGCGCTTCCCTGGCCCTGATGGACGCTGGCGTTCCGATGAAGGCACCGGTTGCCGGTATCGCGATGGGTCTGGTTAAAGAAGGCGAGAAATTCGCCATCCTGACCGACATCCTGGGTGACGAAGACCACCTCGGCGACATGGACTTCAAAGTAGCCGGTACCGCCAAGGGTGTTACCGCGCTGCAGATGGACATCAAGATCAAAGGCATCACCGAAGAAATCATGGAGATCGCTCTGGGCCAAGCCCTGGAAGCGCGCCTGAACATCCTCGGTCAGATGAACCAGATCATTGGCCAGTCGCGTACCGAACTGTCGGAAAACGCTCCGACCATGATCGCGATGAAAATCGACACCGACAAAATCCGTGATGTCATCGGTAAAGGCGGCGCGACCATTCGTGCGATCTGTGAAGAGACCAAGGCTTCGATCGACATCGAAGACGACGGCTCGATCAAGATCTTCGGCGAAACCAAGGAAGCGGCTGAGGCGGCACGCCAGCGCGTTCTGGGCATCACCGCTGAAGCTGAAATCGGCAAGATCTACGTCGGTAAGGTTGAGCGCATCGTCGACTTCGGCGCATTCGTCAACATCCTGCCAGGCAAGGACGGTCTGGTTCACATCTCGATGCTGAGCGACGCTCGCGTTGAGAAAGTGACCGACATCCTGAAAGAAGGCCAGGAAGTGGAAGTACTGGTACTGGACGTGGACAACCGCGGCCGTATCAAGCTGTCCATCAAAGACGTAGCAGCAGCCAAGGCTTCGGGCGTTTAATCAGCCCAACTCCTTAGTGCAATAAAATGCCCCGCCGTGCAAACGGCGGGGCATTTTTTTGTCTGTTGAAATGACTGTGGCGAGCCTCAAGTTGCCGGACCTTGCGACCGGTGCTAGGTTTAGCCCACCGCCCGTGTAGCTCAGCCGGTAGAGCAGCGCACTCGTAACGCGAAGGTCGCAGGTTCGATTCCTGTCTCGGGCACCATTCCCCCGTTTATTTCACCTTTCTGCTCAGATCATCCACCTCGCGTTTGAGCTGATTCAGTTGATTGTCTTGATCGCTGACTTCCCGCTTCAGGCTGGACAGGTCGCTGGAGCTTGAGCTGGAACTCGATCCAGCACTGCGCTTGAGGTCTTCGACCTGGCTGGCGAGTCTTTTGAGGTCATTATCCTGTTCGTCGACTGAGCGCTTGAGACTGGCCACTTCGCTGGAACTGGAACTGGAGCTGGAGCTCGAACTGCTGCTGCGTTTGAGGTCGTCCATCTGACTGGCGAGCTTTTTCAGGTTGTTATCCTGCTCGCTGACGTTGCGTTTGAGATCAGAAACTTCGCTGGAGCTAGAGCTGGAACTCTGGCCACTGTTGCGCTTGAGCTCGTCCAACTGCTTGGCCATGGCGACCAGGCCGTTTTGCTGTTCGCTGACGGTACGCTTGAGGTCCGTCATTTCGCTGGTGTTGGTGCTGGAGCTCGAACCGCTGTTGCGTTTGAGTTCGTCCATTGCCTTGGCGAGATTTTTCAGGCCGGTTTCGTGTTCGCCGAGGGTACGCTTGAGGTTGGTCACTTCGCTGGCGTTGGAGCTGGAACTGGAGCCGTTGTTACGCTTGAGCTCTTCGATGAGGCGCGCTTGTTCACTGACGGTTTTCTTCAGCTCTTCCAGATCAGCCGTATTGGTTTTTATGGTTCTTTGTAATTTCTCCACATCCTCGGTACTGACGCTGGATCTGACCATCACGTCTTTGCCGTAATAGTTGTGGAAAGCGAGAAATTTATCGGAAGTCGAAGCGCTGTCGGTGTTGTACTCCAAGGCTTGAGCGGTATTTGACAACGCCAGGCTGCCAAGAAGAAGGGCAGCCGTGCCAGCAGAGAGAAGGGCAGACGAACATTTGGTAAGACCGGACATCACTAGGGTTCCTTGTGAAGTGCTTATATGGCACATCGCTATGACTTTACCTTTTACGTGTTGTTCCTGCGACGCGAGACAAAATTTTCAGAAAGGTTCCTCCAGTCTTTTTTTGTAGATTTGATGTAAAAGTCCATATAAATCGGCAAGCAAACGTCCTATATTCGAAGCTTGCACAAGCACCGCTTTGCAGTTTTCAGATGATCCCCGAATGGTTCTGAAGGCCAGATAAACCGGGCTTCAACCGGTTTTTTGCGTCAGAGAGATCCTTGATGATCCAGATCCATCTTCCATTCCCCAGATCAGCGAGAACGACATGACCGTTAAAGAATTGACCCAGGAAGCCAGGCACGCAGAAGCGCTGAAGAAGTACGTGCTGGACGCGCCTGAATTGATGGACGAAATCAAAGACCTGCCCGCCGATGATCAGAAAGACCAGATCCAGTGGGCGTTCGAGGACGAGGCCGAGGCCCAGGGCTTGCAGCCGTGGGAATTGACGCTCAAGTACACTTCGACCCCGGAAGAGTACGAGGCTGCACGCCTGGCACTGCACAAGGAGGCGGCCGAGGTGTTGGGCGTTGAGTGGGAAGAGTACTGCGAGATGAACAATCTGGTGGTCTGACAAAAACGCCAGCCTGAACAAGGCTGGCGTTTTTCGTTCTACAAGGCTCGATCAGAGGCTTAACCGCATCGACAGATCGACAGCCTTCACGTCCTTGGTCATCGCGCCAATCGAGATGTAATCCACCCCGGTTTCGGCGATGGGCAGCAGCGTGCTTTCGTTGATCCCGCCACTGGCTTCCAGTTTTGCCTTGCCTGCGTTCAGACGCACGGCTTCGCGCATGTCATCCAGGCTCAATTCATCGAGCATGATGATGTCGGCACCCGCCGCCAGCGCTTCTTTGAGCTCATCCAGGCTTTCCACTTCGATCTCCACCGGTTTACCCGGTGCAATCTTGTGGGCGGCGTTAATGGCTTCCGGGATGCCACCGCTGGCAGCGATATGGTTTTCCTTGATCAGGAAGGCGTCGTAAAGGCCGATACGATGGTTATGGCAACCGCCGCAGGTGACGGCGTACTTTTGCGCCAGACGCAAGCCAGGCAGGGTTTTTCGGGTGTCGAGCAGCTTCACTTGAGTATTGGCGACAAAGTCCGCCAGGTATTGCGCACGCGTGGCCACGCCCGACAGCATTTGCAGGAAGTTCAGCGCGCTGCGTTCGCCGGTGAGCAGTGAGCGCGCCGGACCTTCCAGGTGGAACAGAATCTGATTGGGTATTACCCGCTCGCCATCCTTGACCTGCCAATGCACCGCAACCCGCGGGTCCAGTTGCCGGAACACAGCATCGACCCACGCCGTGCCGGCAATGACGGCGGCATCACGGGTGATGATGGTGGCTTTTGCCAGGCGCTCGGCCGGGATCAACTGCGCGGTGATATCGCCGCTGCCGATGTCTTCACGCAACGCACGGCGTACGTTGGCTTCGATTTCGGCAGTCAAATCGGCGAGGCGTAGATTCGGCATAACGGACTCCACAAACAAAGTGCCCCGATTATAGGGCCATGGCACGAATCAACCCAAGGTGTCCGAGGTGTTCCGTTGACGCTGAGGGCTGCAATTGGTCGATTCGCTGGCTAAGTCGATGCCCGCCTGCAGCGTCTATTTCAGTGCGAAGCGCCGACTCAATGGCGGCAAGTGATCGCGTCCCGAGGGGCTATCGCGGCATACTGAACGCCAACACAGACTTCGTTGAAGGAACCTGTATGCAGTTGGACCTCGCGAGCGGTTGGTGTCAGGACGTGCATGTATGCCTCTCACCCAACCACAATGCGCGCCCCTCGGGCGAAATTTCCCTGCTGGTGATCCACAACATCAGCTTGCCGCCTGCGCAGTTCGCCACTGGCAAAGTGCAGGAATTCTTCCAGAATCGTCTGGATGTCACGGAGCATCCTTATTTTGAAGGCATTGCTGACTTGCGGGTGTCGGCCCACTTTCTGATTGAGCGTGACGGTACTGTCACTCAGTTTGTCTCTTGTCTTGATCGGGCTTGGCATGCTGGTGTTTCAAGTTTCGAGGGCCGGGAAACCTGTAACGATTTTTCCGTGGGCATCGAGCTCGAAGGCACGGATGATCTGCCGTTCACTGATGCTCAATATCACGCGCTGACAGCTTTGACCCGCCAACTGCAAAGTGCTTATCCCGGCATCACCGCGCAGCGTATTTGCGGACATAGCGACATTGCACCGGGGCGCAAGACCGATCCAGGACCCGCGTTCGACTGGGCACGCTATCGCGCAGCCCTGGCAAAAGAGGAAGGACAATGAGTTTTCTGGTGTTGCTGTTGGCGGTATGGATCGAGAAATTCTCGGCCCTGCGTCATCGGGTCCAGCGTGATGGCGGTTGGGTGCGCGAGCTGAACAAGCTTGAGGTCACGCCACGTCTGATCGACCGGCCATGGTTGATATTGTTCATCCTGGTGTTGTTGCCGGTCGCGCTGCTGGGCTTGCTGCTGGTGGTGCTGGATCCGTTGGCTTACGGTCTGCTGGCGTTACCGGTGCATTTGCTGGTGGTGATTTACAGCCTGGGACGCGGTGACCTGCTGGCCGGCCTCGGTCCGTTTCGCGATGCCTGGCGCCGCGAAGACCTGCAAGCTGCCGCGCATGTGGCCAAACGGGACCTGGATATTTGCGCCGACAGCGGCGAGCAATTGCTGGAGCGGGTCGAAGCGCACTTGCTGTGGGAGGCCTACCAGAGTTTCTTTGCGGTGATTTTCTGGTACTTCCTGCTCGGACCGGTCGCGGCCCTGAGTTATCGCCTGTTGGCGCTGGCCGAAGAGCATGGGCAGAACCCGGGCGTGGTCGAACGCGCGGCACAATTGCGTCATGCCTTTGATTGGGTACCGGTGCGGTTGCTGGCGGCGAGTTTTTCGCTGGTCGGCAATTTTGTTGCCGTTAGTCGGGTGATGCTGCATGAGTTGCTGAACTGGAACATCAGCGCCGCCCAGTTGATCGAGAAGGTTGGGCTGGTGGCCGGTGAAATTCCTGCACCGGTCGTCGGGCCGGATGGCATCAACAATCTGGACCGGATCTGGGAGTTGCTATTGCGCGCGGCAGTGCTCTGGTACGCCGGTTTCGCGCTGTGGACTGTCCTGCCGTAACCCACCGATGCCTGTAGCAGCTGGCGCTGCCTGCGTCCGGCTGCACAGCCGCCATGTATCCAAACGACGCGTTCAACCTGCCAAACCACGGTGCATGCTTCGCAGCCGCACGCAGGCTGCTGCGGGCCTGTGCCTCCTCCCGTTAACCTTAAGTTACAAAACCACCTGCCGATTTAAGATATACAGGGATAGCGCTGAATAGTGGCTATCTGCCGCTGAGCTGCGCCTGCCAAATAAAAATAAGAATGCAAAGGGAGACTTCCAGTGAAGAGCTTGCTCTATCCCGCCGTCGCGCTGATGAATCGACTGAGCTTCGGCATGAAGTTCAGCCTGATCAGTGTGCTGTTTTTGGTGCCGATGCTAGTCACCAACTTCTATCTGGTGCGCGATTCCTATCGTGAGTTTCAGGGCACACAAGTTGAACTGCAGAGCCTCGACCTGCTGGGCAGCGGCCTGACGCTGCGGCGAGACCTGGAAACCCTGAACAATCTGGTGCAGATCAACGTCACACTCGGGCAGTCTGGCAAGGCCGGCAATATCGAGTCGCAGATCGGCACGCTAGGGCAAAGTATCCTGGCGCGTCTGCAAGGACTGACGGCGATGACCACAGATCCGGAGCAGATCAGCGTTTTCAACGGCAAACGCGATGAAATGATCGCGGCGTTCAAGGCCCAGCAAGCGGAAACCTCCCTGCAAAGCAAAAGCGGAATGATCGGCAAGCTGCTTGGTAATGCGCAGATTTTCAGCCAGATCATCGCCACTCAGGCTGGCCTCAGCCGTGACAGCCAAAGCGACATGCGTCAACTGAGCGAACTGATCACCAACGTCACCCCGCCTGTGACCCAACTGTTGGGCGATGGCCGGGCGATGGGGTCCTATTCCCTGGGGCAGGGCTTTCTCAACTCGGCATCCAGCACTCGGTTCGATGAGTTGTTGGCGCAGATCGAAAAACTCCAGGGCGAATACAGCCTGAAATTGCAGGATGCACTGGGCTCCAGCAAAGCGGCGCATGAAACCCTGGCCGCTCAAGCCGATAGCAGCAAAGCCTCCCTGAAAAAAGCCAGTGAGCTGTTCGAAGAAAAAGTGGTGATGGCAGACACCCTCGATGCACCCTGGCAGGGTTTTTACGATCAAGTCACTGCCCTGATGGACCAGACCTACCAACTCAACGAAGCCACGCTGAAGTTCCTGGGTTCCCAGTTGCAGCAGCGACTGGAGCAGAACCGCACTCACATGGTCTTGCAGGCCGTGGCGTTGTCAGTGGTGTTTGTATTGATTTTTTACCTTTACGGCGGCTTCTACGCGTCCACCCGCACCACCCTCAAACGACTTGGCGCCATGATGGACACGGTCGCTGCGGGCGACATGACGGTGACCTTCCGCGCCGAAAGTCGTGATGAACTCGGTGAGCTGGGCGAGGTGTTCAACGGCACCGTGAAGAAAATCCATGACCTGATCGAACGCGTCGGGCAGACCGTCAACGAGGTCGAGCGCCAGGCCGGGCAGGTTCAAAGCGTTTCTACCCAGAGCAACCAGGCGGTGGCCGGGCAACGTAGTCAGATCGAACAGGTCGCCACTGCCATGAACCAAATGTCGGCGACCTCCCTTGAGGTGGCGCGCAGTGCCGCCGCTGCAGTCAGCAGTGCCCACAGTGTCAACGACGAGACCATCAGCGGTCGCGGGCTGGTGGCGTCCCAGCAGGGCAGCATCGCGCAATTGGCCAGCGAGATCGATCAGTCGGTGCTGGTGATCAATCAACTGGCCAGCGACAGCCAGTCCATCAGCCGCGTGCTAGAGGTGATCAAAAGCATCGCTGAACAGACCAATCTGTTGGCCCTTAACGCCGCCATCGAAGCCGCTCGGGCCGGGGAACAGGGGCGTGGTTTTGCGGTGGTGGCCGATGAGGTCCGCACGCTGGCCAAGCGCACCCAGCAATCGACCGAAGAAATCGAGCAGATGATCAGCAAGCTTCACAGCGGCGTCGGCGCGGCGGTGAAAGCCATGGGCATCAGCCATCAGGTGGCCGATGGCACGGTCGGGCAGTCGGAGAAGGTCCAGCAGGCGCTGGAAAACATCCTCGGCGCTGTCGGCATGATCGTTGACCAGAACCAGCAGATCGCCGCCGCTGTCGAGCAGCAGACTGCCGTCGCCCACGACATTGATCAGAACATCGTCGAGATCAACCGGGCCGGGGAACGGACCGCCGAAGGCGCGCACCAGACCGAAGATGCCAGCCGCGCGTTGTCCGCTCAGGTGGTGGAGCTCAAACACCTGATCAGCGCGTTCAGGGTTTGAGTAAAAGTTGTGGGAGATTCTATGTTGCAGGGGAACCCTGCAGCCTTAAATTTGGCTGGTATTCGCTCTGGTTTTTCATGAGAGCGAATGCCACCCGGCATAGCTTGCGGGCGAGGATCACCAGGGCTTGGGTTTTTGCCAAGCCTCTGACGAGATAGGACTCATAGTACGGTTTCCAGGTGGCAGACCGACAAGCCGCCATCGCCGCGTTGTGAGCCAGGCGCCGCAGCTCCGTATCGCCTTTTTTGGACAGGTG